>CAYMSE010000292.1:0-5529 GCA_964392935.1 uncultured Oleiharenicola sp. | reverse complement strand
ACACCGGCCTCGCCCGCTTCGGCATCACCCTGAAGCTCGGCCTCAACGGCATCGCGCTGCCGATGTTCCTGCTCGCGGCCATCGTCGGCCTCGCCGCCGGCCTCTACGCGCTGCGCTCCCAGGCCGAGCGCCTCAAGACCTACCTCGTGCTCCTGCTCATCATGCACGGCGGCCTGCTCGGCGTGTTCGCGTCGGTCGACATCTTCTTCTTCTATTTCTTCCACGAACTCGCGCTCATCCCGACCTTCATCATGGTCGGCGTGTGGGGCGGACGCGACCGCAACTACGCGGCGATGAAGATGACGATCTACCTCACGGTCGGCGCCATGCTGTCGCTGCTCGGGCTCATCGCCATCTACGTGAAGAGCGACGCCCATTCCTTCGACCTGGTCGCGCTCAAGGAGGCCGTCGCCCGGCAGGGCCTCGCCGCCGCCACGCAGCACCACGCGTTCGGTCTCCTCATGTTTGGCTTCGGCATCCTCGTGTCGCTCTGGCCGCTGCACACCTGGGCGCCGCTCGGCTACGGCGCGGCCCCGAGCTCCGCGGCCATGCTGCATGCCGGCGTGCTCAAGAAGTTCGGCCTCTACGGCCTCATCCAGGTCGCGCTGCCGCTGCTGCCGCTCGGCGCCGCGCACTGGGCGTGGAAGCTCGCGCTGCTCGCCGGCCTCGGCAACGTGCTGGTCATCGGGCTGGTGACCATGGCGCAGCGCGACCTGAAGCAGATGCTCGGCTACAGCTCGGTCATGCACATGGGCTACTGTTTCCTGGGCCTCGCGACCCTCTCGACGATGGGCACGGGCGGCGTGGTGCTGCTGATGGTGGCGCACGGCCTCTCGGTTGCGCTGCTCTTCCTCCTGGCGACGTGCATCCACCACCGCACGCACACATTTGACCTCAGCGAGATGGGCGGCTTGGGGCAGAAGGCCCCGGTGCTCGCCGCCTTCTTCGTCACCGCCACGATGGCCGGCATCGGCCTGCCGGGCTTCGCGAACTTCTGGGGCGAGCTCACCGTCTTCGTGGCCCTCTGGAACTTCTCCCACGGGCTCACCGTGGTGGCGGTCTCCGGGGTGGTGATCTCGGCCATCTACGGCCTGCGCGCCGCGGCCCGCGTGTTCTTCGGCCGCCCGAGCGAGGCGATGCAGCGCGTCAGCGCCCAGCACCCGCCCTACGACATGGGCTGGAGTGAGCGGCTGCCGGCGCTGATCCTCCTCGTCGCCCTGTTGGTGTTCGGTTTCTACCCGAAGGCCGTGTCGGTGCCGGTCGATGGCGCGCTGACCGCCAAGGGCACCGTCGCGATCGCCCCCGTGTCCTTCCAACGCTGATTTCCCGCCGCCATGTCACCGCAATTACTCAAGGCCATCGCTGACAGCAACGAGTGGTGGGCCCTCGGGCCGGAGATGATCCTGGCGATTGCCGCGCTCGGTCTGCTGGTGCTGGAAATCGCCACGCCGCGCGAACACCACCGCTTCATCCCGGCCGTCGCCATCGGGGCCCTGGCGGCCGTGCTGCTGGCGGTGGCGCTCAATTTCGGCAAGACGTGTGGCGGCGAGCCGCTCTTCGGCGGCCTGATCAGGCTCAGCCTGCCGGGCCAGATTGCCCGGGTCTTCTTCCTCCTGTCGTCGCTGCTGGTCTGCTTCATCGGCACGATCTGCCTGCCGCGCGTGCGGATGCCGCGCGTCGAGTTCTACCACATCGTGCTGGTGGTCACGGCCGCACTGATGCTGCTCGCGCAGAGCAACCACTTCGTCCTCTTCTTCGTCGCGCTCGAGACGGTCACGATCGGATTCTACATCCTGGTCAGCTATTTCCGGGACAACCCGCGGACGCTCGAGGCGGGCCTGAAGTACCTGGTGCTGGGAGCCCTCAGTTCCGCCATCCTGCTCTTCGGCATCGTGCTGCTCTACGGCGCGGTCGGGCGCATGGAAGTCGACGGCGTGGTGCACACGGGCTTCGAGTTCGAGGCGGTGGCCGTGTTCCTGCAGGACCATCCGCAGGACTTCCTCGCGACCGCGGGCGCGCTGCTCGTGCTGGGGGGCGTGGCCTTCAAGATCGGCGCCTTTCCGTTCCAGGTGTGGATCCCCGACGTCTACCAGGGTGCGCCGACCCCGGTGACCGCGTTCTTGGCGGTCTCCTCCAAGGCCGCGGGCTTCGCCGTCCTGTTGATCCTGGTGCACAACGTATTCGCGCCGCTCGCGGGCGTGGTCGTGCCGGTGCTGTCCGTGCTCGCGGCGGCGACCATCCTGATCGGCAACCTCTCGGCGCTCTCGCAACGCAACACCAAGCGCCTCATGGGCCTGTCCGGTGTCTCCCACGCGGGCTACCTGCTCGTGGGTGTCATTGCCTCGCTGAGCGTCTCGCTCGGCGCCACGGCGGTGTGGTTCTACCTCTTCACCTACCTGCTGGCCTCGATGGCGGTGTTCGGCGTCATGGCATATGTTGCCGGGCCGGACGACACCGCCCAGGAGCTGGACCAGTACGACAAGCTCGCGCGGGAGCGTCCGCTGCTCGCCGCCGTGCTCGCGGTGGGGGTCGGCTCGCTGGCCGGCATCCCGCCGCTGGCCGGCTTCATGGGCAAGCTGCTCGTGTTCGTCGCGGCCTTCCAGGCGCACCTCTACAGCCTGCTCGCGGTGGCGATCGTCGGCGTGGTGCTCTCGATCTACTACTACTTCGGCTGGATCAAGGCGGCGTTCTTCGAGACGTGGACACCGAACCCTGCGGCGGCCGAGGCCGGCCGCCCGCTCCGCGCCACCCCGAACCTCGTCGGTAGCGTGATCCTCGTGGCGCTGGCCCTGGCGACGGTCGTCCTCGGCTTCTACCAGGATCCGCTGCTTCGCTGGCTGACGCCGTGAACGTCGCGGGGCGGAGATTTTCTTCGCCAGCGCCCGCCAAAGTGTTTCGAGTCTCGCACCCATGAAGGTCACCGGACTCGCCATCGTGCCGCCGCCCGCGGCCGCCGCTCTCCCGAAGGTCACTCCCGAGCTTCTCGCCTCCGTCCTCGCGCGCTATTCGCGCAGCAACGACGGCCTCGCGAAGATCCTTGAGAAGGTCGACCTCGCGAATCCCGACGAATCTATCGACCGCATCCTCAAGTTCGTCGACTACGGCCACGCCTCGATCGGCGGGCTCACGGGCGGGCTGGCCGTCGCGCTGGACGACGTCTCGATGTGGCTCGCGTACAAGATTTTTGAGATCGCGCAGATGGCGGACGGCCAGGAATCCAGCACGCGCTACATCACCATGGCCGCGACCAACCTGCCGACGGCTGCGGAGCTCGGCCTGCCGGCGGACCTGGCGGCGCGCTGGGCGGACGTGATGGCCCGGGCCTTCGCCGCCTACCACGCCGAGTATGCGCGGCTCGACACGCTCGGCCAGGCCGAGCCGAACCGCGTGCGGTTGCCGAAGGACGCGAAGCCCGCCGTCGTCACGCGCCTGCGCAAGAACTACGCGCTCGACCGCGCCCGCTACTTCATCCCGCTGGCCACGCGCACCAACCTCGGCCTCGTCCAGAGCTCGCGCATGTGGGCGACGACCGTGAAGCACCTTGATTCGCTGCCCATGCCCGAGGCGAAGCAGGCCGCGAAGTTGATCCGCGACGAGCTCCTCAAGCAATCGCCGCGCCTCATGCGCCACAGCCAGGCCGAGAAATCCTACGAGGAGCAGGCGCGTCAGGAACTGGCCACGAGCCTGCGTCTCGGCCTCGAGCGCCTGTCCACGCGGCCGCTCGCCGACGAAGTCTGGGTGAAGGTCGACCGCGACACGCCGCCGTGGCTGCGCGAGGACCAACCCCTCGCGGAGGCGCTCAAGCACCGGGCCAACCGCTATGGCTATCAGGGAACGGCCACCCGCCGCATGCGCGTGACTTTCGCCTGGAACAACATGGCGATCGCCGAGCTGCGGGATCTCAACCGCCACCGCACGGGCCATCGCTACACGCCGCTCATCCAGGCCGGATTCTACCTGCCGCCGGAAATCAGCCACGCCCCGCACCAGGCGCTGCTCGACGAACAGGCGGCGCTCACGCGGGAGCTGATGTCGCGCGGGTCGGCGGCATACGTCTATTCCCTGTTGCTGGGGGCGCAGACCCCCTTCGAGCACAGCACGCTGGCGGACAAGTTCATTTACGAAGCCGAGCTGCGCACGGGCATGGGGGCGCATTTCCGCTACGCGGAGCACTTGAGCGCAGTCTTGCAGGAATTCAACCGACAGGTTCCGGACGCGAAGGAGTGGGTGGTCGAGGGCACAGCCGAGCCGGAATAGGCACCACCCCGCAATCGGGTTGGCGGATTCGGCGCGCTGCGCGGATTTCGTGCGCTGCCGGAGCTGGTTTATGGCAGGCCGCCGGCGAGAATTGGCTTGCCGAAGTTTTTGAGCGAAACGACGATGCGTTGGAGCCGCCGCCTATGCCTCGTCGCGCAGTTACCAGCGTTCGAAGATTCGCCGTCGCGGTCCGTGAATCGCATGCGCCGGCAGGATTCGGTGTCGGCGTCACCCCCGGCCGATAAGTCCATGAGCCGATTCAAGATCCTGCAGTTCAACATGCAGTTCGGGCAGCCGTGGGACGACGCGTATCCGGACCACACTCCGATCGACCTCGGCAAGACCATCGACGAGATCCGCTCGCATGACGCCGATTTCGTGATGCTGCAGGAGGTCGAACAGGCGCTTCCGGGCGGGGCCCAGGCGCAGCCGCCGCCCCACTACACGCGCCTGCGGAACGAATTCAAGGACTACGACAGCTACTTCTGCTACCCGAAGCCGGACCCGCGCGAGCTGCCGTTCGGCATCGGCCTGGCCATCTTCTCGAAGACGCCGCTGCGCGAGCACGTTTGCGTCAATCTCCCGTCACCTCCCGTGGAGTTCGATTTCTTCGGCGAGACGAAGACGCCCACCGACCGCCTGCTGATCGGCGTGAGCTCCACCATCCACGGGCACGACGTCCGGTTGCTGAACACGCACCTGCTGGCGTTCTTCATGCTGAAATCGAGCAGCGAGGTGCACCAGAACCAGCGCAATCTCGTCGAGCAGGAACTGCGGGCGACCGCGGGCCAGCCGACGTTGCTGACGGGCGATTTCAACGTCAGCAAGCACGAGTCGCTCATCCACCAGTTTGCTGTCGCGGGCTACCGCACGGTGCAGAGCACGGAAACGACGTGGCGTCGCCGGCCCTACGTGCTCGACCACATCTTCTACATCGACTGGCTGAAGCCGGTTGGGTGGGAGGTGCGGCCGACGCCGGCCTCCGACCACCACGCGCTGGTGGCCGAGTTTGAGTTCACCCGCTGAGGGGGGCCTCAGCCGCGGTCGCGGCGCACGCGTTCCTTCTCGGTTTCGCGTTCTTCCTCGAGCCGGGCCTTCTCATTGGCCGTTTGTTGGCGGATCTTGTCCGCCTCCTCCAGATTCCGCGCGGCCAGCGCCGCCTGCAGCTGCTGCTTCAGGAAGATTTCCCGCTCGGCGATCTTCCCCTTGTACACGCGGTCGATCTACGCCAGCCGCTCTTTTTGCTCGGGTGTGAGCGGCTGACCGGCGTCG
>CAYMSE010000291.1:0-6123 GCA_964392935.1 uncultured Oleiharenicola sp. | reverse complement strand
CCCGCGGTCGACCTCGGTCTTGCCGGCCTCGAACTGCGGTTTGACCAGCGCGACCAGCGTGCCGCCGGCCCGCAGGAACGGCCAGACGGCCGGCAGCACGGTCTTCAGGGAAATGAACGAGAGATCCATCACGATCGCGTCGTAGCCGGCGCGCGGCAGGTCGGCCGCCGTCAGGTGGCGGGCGTTCAGTTTCTCGAGATTCGTGACGCGCGGGTCGCGCCGCAGCTTCTCGTGGAGCTGGCCGAACCCGACATCGACGCAGGTGGACGTCGCCGCGCCCGCCTGCAGCGCACAGTCGGTGAATCCGCCGGTCGACGCCCCCACGTCGAGCAGGTGCGCGCCGGCCAGGTCGACCGGGAATCGTCCGAGGTAGGCGGCGAGCTTTTCGCCGCCGCGGCTGACGAAGCGCGGCGGCTGGTCGATCGCGAGCTCGACGTCGGCCGGGTATTCCTTGCCCGGCTTGTCGAGGCGCTCGGTGCCGCGGCGGACGCGGCCGGACATGATCAAGGCCTTCGCCTGCGCGCGCGTCGGGGCGAGGCCGCGCACCACCAGCAGTTCGTCGAGGCGAATTTTCGATCCGGGCATGCGCGGAGAAAAGAAAATCGAGAGTCGAAAGTCGAAGGTCGAATGCCCGGAGGAGTTGGGATGCTCAGGCTTTCGTCTTTCGGCGCTCGCCGCTCGCCGGCGGCGGCGGTTTCTGCCGGCCGGGCGACCAGCAGGAGGTGCGGCCGCCGATTTCCTCCCGGACGAGACGGCGCCCGGTGCGGGGACAGCAGCCGCCATCTTCCCAGCGATGCCAGAAGAGCCAGGACTTCGGGATGTGCGCATTCAGGTTCGGCGGCAGGTAGCGGCCCTGGCCTGCGATGGTGTCGAGCGCCAGCCGGCAGACGCGGCGGCATTCGCGATGAAGCGCGCGAACTTCCGCCGGGGTGAGCGAGCCCGCGGGCCGCCGGGGGTGAATCGCCGCGCGCCAGAGGATTTCGTCGGCCATCCAATTGCCGATCCCCGGGAAGCGTTCCTGCATCAGGAGCACGGCCTTGATTGGCGCACGGGCACGGCGCCGCAGGAACGTCGTGACTGCCTCCACGGTGAAGGCGGGCGACAGGATGGCCGGGGCGATTCTCGTCCACCACGCCGGCGGCGCCTTGCCGTGGTGGAAGCGCACGCCGCCGAACATGCGCGGATCGTTGAAGACCAGCTGTCGCCGCCGCTGCATCAGGATGAAATGATCGTGCGTGGTCGCGACGTAGTCGGGCGGCTCCACCCGGAGCTCGCCGCTCATGCCGAGGTGGAGGCCGAGCCAGTTGTCTCCGCTGAAGCGGAATAGCATCTGCTTGGCCGCGGTTGCGGACTCCCGCAGCACGGCACCGGTCAACCGGCGCCGCAGCACGGCGGGATGGCAGTCGCGAAACACCTGCTTCTCCGCGTGCAACCGCACGGCGAGCACGCGGTCGCCGAGTCCGGCGCTCCAGCGTTTGCGGAAGAATTCGACTTCGGCGAGTTCGGGCACGCGCTATTGGATGCCGACCAGACCCTTCACGGAATCGAACAGTTTCTTGGAGTCGTAGCCCACGCCGTCCTTGAAGACGGTCTCCGTCTTCCGCAGGTCGGAGATTTCCTTGCTGGGATCCCCGGCCACCACGACCAGGTCGGCGGCCTTGCCGACTTCGATGCTCCCGGTTTCGCCGTCGATCTTGAGCAGCTTGGCGCCGTTCGACGTGGCGACCTGGATGGCCTCCAGCGGGGTGAGTCCGGCTTCGACGAGCAATTCGATCGCCCGCCAGCTGCCGTAGCCCGCGATGCAACCGCCGTAGCCGGTGGGATCGGTGCCGACGACCAGCAGGCCGCCCGTGCGGAAGAACTTCGCCTCCAGTTGGAGATCCTTGGCGAACGCCGCCTTCATCGTCGCGTTGTTCTGGATGCTGATGGCGGACCAGCGCGTGAGATAGCTCTCGCGCAAGGGCGGCGCGAGCGTGTCGAGTTCGGCCTGGCTGGCGACGCGGCGGCCGGGCGTGAACGTCTCGAAGATGGCCAGCGTCGAGGTGAGGGCGACGTGCCGGTCCACGAGCAGCTGGATCAGGTCGTGGATGGCGGGCGCCGCGGGATCGAGGCCTTCCAGGCTGCGGTAATTGGCCGTCGCGCTGGAGAGGTCGCCTTCCTTGCGTCCGGGGATCAGGTCCGACATCGCCATGAACCCGTGCTCGAGGTTGTCGATGCCGAGCTCGGCGGCCTCGCGGTAGCTGACCCGGCCGATGTGGCCGGTGACCTGCAGGTGACGCTGGTGTGCGGCCTCCACGGTCGCGGCCATCACGTCGCGCGGCAGGTTGATGTACACCTTGACGGAGGTGAACCCGGCGTCGGCCCAGTAGTTCACGAGGCGCACGGCCTCGGCGGCGGACTTCACGCCGTGCAGCTGGGAGATGCCGGTCTCCGGTCCGTCGACGTACGGTGCGGTGAGGTGGAGCTTGGGCCCGAGCGACGTGCCGGCCTCGATCATCGCCTTGACCTGCAGGTCGGTGTACGGCTCGAGGCTGCCCGTGGTGCGCGCCGAGGTGATTCCCGCCGCGAGGTAGAGCCGGGGAAAGGAGTGCTCCATCTCGTTCATGTGAAACGGCCCCTTGGTGATGGAGGAGTAGAACAGATGTTCATGCACCATCACGAGACCCGGCAGCACGGTCTTGCCCGTAAGGTCGCGCACCGCCGCCCCGTCAGGGATGCTGGCCGCCGCGTCCGGCGTTACCGCGGCGATCTTGCCGTCGCGGATGACAATGGTCTGCCCGTCGAGCGGGGCATGGTTCAAGCCGTCGATCACACGGGCGTGGGTCAACGCGACGACCGGCGCGCGCACCGCAATGAAGGCCTCCACGGCTTGGGCGCGGAGCGGGTTCAGCGAACCAAGCGCGAGGGAGCCGACGAGGAGGAAACGGGGCAGGGTGGCTCTCATGGGCGCATCCTCAGCGAATTTCCCATTGGTACGGGTGACGTGACAACATCTTGGGCGCGCCCTTCGTCACTTGCACGACGTCTTCCCAGCGGCAGCCGCCAAGGCCGGGATAGTAGAGGCCCGGCTCCACGGTCAGGACCGAGCCAAGCTTCAATGTGGTGCTGACGAGTCCGGAGATCCGGCCCGGGTCGTGGACCTCGAGGCCGAGGCCGTGGCCGGTGCCGTGGATGAAGCCGACCGAGCCCTGCTTCTCGCGGCGGGTCTCGTAGCCGGCGTCCTCGAAGCAGCGCGTGACCTCGCCGTGAACGTCGCGGCCGTCGACGCCGGCCCGGATCGCGCGGATCGCGCGTTGCTGGGCGGTGCGGACGGTCGCGACCATGCGGCGCTGCACCTCGCGGGGGCGGCCCTTCAGGTACGTGCGGGTCATGTCGCCATAGTAGCCGGTCGCCAGGACGCGCGGGAAGATGTCGATGATGATGAGTTCGTGCGGGCGCAGGGGACCGGAACCGCGTTCGTGCGGGTCGCAGGCCTGGTCGCCGCCGGCGACGATGGTGTCCTGCGGATTTCCGCCGTGCTCCCGGATGACCGACTCGAGGGCGAAGCGCAGGCTCTCGGAGGTCACCACCTGGCCGCGGTGGACGAGGGTGCGGCCCCGGATGCGGGACCGCCGCAGGATGTCCTCGGCGACCGCAAAGCCCAGCGAGCACAGGCGGTTGCCCTCTTGGATGCACTTCGCTTCGGCCGCGGTCTTGATCTCGCGCTCGGGAAACAGCAGTCCGCCCGCGAGGTCGAGCTTCAGGCCGAGCTTGGTGAGCTTGAGGTACAGGTGCGCAGGGAAATCGTCCGCGACCCGGAAACGCCGGAGGCCGTGGGCGCGGGCGAGGGTCGCGATGATCTCGGCGACACCGGCCTGCTTGCCGAAGCGCTCGCGCGCCCGGTCGCGCCAGGTCTCAAGCGGCAGCACCGCGTCGAAGGTGCTCGTGCGCTGCACGCGGCCGAACTCGAGTGCGCTCTGCACGGTGATCTTCCGGCGGCCGGCACCGAAGGCGATGAAGGGGTCGTGCACCTCGACGCCGCCGAAATAGAGCATGTCGGCGCTGTGATGGGTGCTGGCGTAGAGCAGGGGAGGAGGCGTTTTCATTTATGATTTCTGATTTACGACTTATGATTTGAAAGCCGCCGCGGGGGCGAGTCTTTTGGCTGCGCGGGGCCGATTCTCCGCGTTTGCGTCCGGGTCCGGCCTGCCGGATACTCTCGCCTGCCATGCAACTGCGCCTCCGCCTCCTTCCGCTCCAAGCCCTGGCCTGCGTGATCCTGCTCGCCGCGTGCGGCAATGACGCCAAGAAGCCGGAAACCAAATCCGTCGACGACTGGTTCCCGATGAAGCTGGGCGAACGGACCGTCCGGCTGCAGGTCGCGCTTTCCCCGGTCGAGATGCAGCGCGGCCTGATGTTCCGGAAGACGCTCGGGGCGGACGAGGGCATGGTGTTTGTCTTCGACCGGCCGCAGATCATGAGCTTCTGGATGCGCAACACCGAGCTGCCGCTCGACATCGCCTACTTCGACCCGAATGGCGAACTGAAGGAAGTCTACGCGGCGTTCCCCCACGACGAGCGCCCGGTCAAGTCCTACGACCGCCGGCAGATCGTCGTGGAAATGAACCAAGGCTGGTTCGCCCGCGCGGGTCTCCGGGCCGGTTCGCGCGTGGACGTCGCCGCCCTGGTGGAGGCGATGCGGGCGCGCGGCTACGACCCGCGGGAATACGGGTTGCCGTGACGCCGGCGTTCCCCGGCGCCTGACAGAATCGTCAGCCGGCCCGCATCGAAAACGCCCGGGCGCCGGTCACACTGGCGGCATGCGAGGTCTTGTGCCGCTCGTCGTGGTGCTGACGTTCGCCTTCGCGATGGAGGCGGCGGCCCAGACCGTGCGCACGTGGACGAGCAATGCGAATCAGAACTGGAGCCAGAATGGCAACTGGTCGGGCAACAACCGGCCGGACGGGAGCAACGAGATCGCCAACTTCGGCACCGGCAGCCAGCTCAATCCCGAGCTCAATGCCAACAGCTACACGGTGCGCGGCCTGCGGTTCAGCGCCGGCGCCGACGCCTACGTCGTCGGGGACGACAACGGCGCGCGCACGCTGCGGATCGGCAACGCCACCTCGGGATTCGTCGAGAACCTCTCCGGCAGCGACCAGGTGATCGCGATCGCCAACCTCCAGTTCCAGAGCGACGCGACGATCCGGACGACCGACACCGGCACGCTCAGCCTGAGCGCCAACCTCACCGGTAACAACCGCGACCTGACCTTCAACGCCGCGGCGGACATCGCGGTCTCCGGCAACATCACCACCGGCAGCGGCTCCCTGACCAAGCAAGGTAGCGCCGACCTGCATTTGTCGGGGGCCAACACGTTCACCGGCGGCACCACGATCTCGACCGGCGCGATCGTGCTGGAGGCGGCCAACGTCTTCGCCAACAGCGGCGTCGTCACGGTCGCCGCCGGCGGGGCGCTCCACCTGAACGACTATGCCGACACCATCGCCCGCCTGTCCGGCTCCGGCACGGTCGATTTCGGCGCGTCGGGTGCGGGGGCGCTGACGCTGGCGTCGGGGACGAGTACCTTCTCAGGCCTGCTGGCGGGCTCCGGCACGCTGGTGATCGGGGCGGGGGCGACGTTCACGCTGGGAGCGGATATGGCGAACGCGAACCTGAACGTGGTGCTGAACGGCGGCACGCTCCGGCTGGCGGGCAACAGCCTGGCGATCGGCTCGCTGCAGGTTGGCGCCAATTCCGTGGTCGATTTCGGCGCGGCCGATTCCACGCTGGCGGTCAGCGACCTGCAGATGGGCGGTGCGGGTGTCGGCCTGACCGTCCAGAACTGGACCGACGCCGCGGATTTCTTCTTCAGCCAGACGGCCTACCCGCAGGGGAGCGCGCCGCTGAGCCAGGTGCAGTTCACGGGCTGGAGCGCGGCGGACACGAAATGGGTTTCCTTCGACCAGCAGATCACCCCGGTGCCGGAGTCGCGAGCCTACGGCGCGCTGCTGTTTGCAACGGCGGCGCTGGCGGCGGGCGCCGGCGCGCGGTGGCGGCGGAGAAGCGGGTTGTAAGCGGACCGGCCATGGCTCTGAATGCCCTTCCCGGCCACGGGAACGACATGGCTGTCCCCCGCTCCAA
>CAYMSE010000290.1:0-6713 GCA_964392935.1 uncultured Oleiharenicola sp. | reverse complement strand
CGCGGTCCCGATTTCCCCACCGGCGGCGTCATCACCGGCCGTGAGGGCATTCTCAGTTACCTGAAGACCGGCAAGGGCATCGTCCGCACGCGCGGCAAGGCCCATACCGAGGAGCTCAAGGGCGGCGGCGAGCAGATCGTCATCACCGAGATCCCCTACAACGTGAACCGCGCCTCGCTCGTGCTCCGCATCGCCGAGCTCGTGCGCGAAAAGGAGATCGACGGCATCCGCGACCTGCGCGACGAGTCCGACGAGAACACCCGCATCGTCATCGAGCTCAAGCGCGGCGAGCAGGCGCAGGTCGTCATCAACCAGCTCTACCAGAAGACCGCCCTCGAGTCCTCCTTCGGCGTCATCCTGCTGGCCCTCGATAAGAAGCGGCCGAAGCAGATGAACATCAAGGAACTCCTGGAGTGCTACATCGACCACCGCCGCGATGTCATCACCCGGCGCACCCGGTTCCGCCTCGCCCAGGCCAAGGCCCGCGCCCACATCCTCGAGGGCTACATCATCGCCCTCGATAACCTGGACGACTTCGTGAAGATCATCCGCGCCTCCGCCAACCGCGACGAGGCCAAGGTGAAGCTGATGGCGAAGTACCCGCTCTCCGAGATCCAGACCAACGCCATCCTCGAGCTCCGCCTCTACCAGCTCACCGGGCTCGAGCGCGGCAAGATCGAGGCCGAGTACGTCGAGCTCATGAAGCTCATCGACGAACTCCAGGGCATCCTCGACTCCGAGGCCAAGCTCCTCGCGCTGATCAAGAAGGAACTGCTCGAGATGAAGGACAAGTACGCCTCCCCCCGCCGCACCGAGATCGTCGACGACGTCGGCGACCTGCGCATGGAGGACGTCATCCCCAACGAGGGCTGCGTCATCACCGTCTCCCACCTCGGCTTCATCAAGCGCACGCCGGTCGCCGCCTACCGCGCCCAGAAGCGCGGCGGCAAGGGCGTCATCGGCGCCGAGACCTACGAGGAGGATTTCGTCGAGACCCTCTTCACCGCCTCCACCCACGACTACACGCTCTTCTTCACCAACACCGGGCAGTGCCTCGCCAAGAAGGTCTACGACATCCCCGAGGGCACGCGCACGGCCAAGGGCAAGTCGGTCTCCTCGTTCCTGCGGCTCAACGCCGGCGAGAAGATCGCCGCCATGCTCTGCGTGAAGGAATTCGACCCGATCCATCACGTCGTGATGGCCACCAAGGCCGGCATCACGAAGAAGACCAGCCTCGCCGCCTACGACAACGCGACCCGCGAGGGCGGGCTGCGCGGCATCAAGCTCGAGCCGGGCGACTCGCTCGTCGGCTGCGTGCTCACCAACGGCGAGAACGAGGTCGTGCTTGTCTCCGCCAAGGGCCAGGCCGTGCGCTTCGTCGAGGCCGACCTCCGCGACCAGGGCCGCGACACCGTCGGCGTCACCGGCATGCGCTTCAAGTACGACGGCGACTACCTCAAGGCCGTCGAGGTCTGCGACGCCGAGGCCCGCCTGCTCATCGCCCGCGAGGACGGAATCGGCAAGCGCACGCCGTTCGAGGACTACCGCCTCATCTCCCGCGGCGGCACGGGCGTCATCGCCATCGACCTGCCCGAGGACGGCTCCGTCAACGTCGCCGGCGCGCTCAGCGTCCGCGACACCGACGAGGTCATGCTCCTCACCGCCAAGGGCCAGAGCATCCGCACCCGCGTGAAGGAAATCCGCGAGACCGGCCGCGGCGCGAAGGGCGTGCGGCTCGTCAACCTCGACGAGGGCGACAAGCTCCTCGCCATCGCCAAGGTGGTCGAGTCCGACGAGGAAGAGGCCGCCAACAGCAACCCGCCCGTCGAGCCGCCGGCGACGGCCTGACGCTCCCCGTCGTCACCTCCAGGCGCGCCCGTCCCGGCGCGCCTTTTTCATATCACCGGTTCCTCCTGCGACGCGCGCAGCAGCAGGTACGCGGCGAGGTACAGCGCGAGCGCCATGAGGACGACCGTCTTCAGGCCGCCGATCATCGAGTAGTACTCGAGGCACCCGCCCAGCACGGCGCCGAGGAGGTTGGCGCCCAGCGCGGCGGACGGACGCGGTGAACGCGCCAGCAGCATCGGCACGATCAACCCCGCCATGCCCACCGGCAGGCCCGTGAGCAGCCCGGCCACGACCAGGCGCGGCGCCAGCGGCAGGGTCTGCAGCCAGCCCACCGGGAAGAAATAGAGCAGCAGCGTGGCGGCGAAGAGCACCGGGAACCACGGGCGCGGATCGGCCAGTTTCCAGCGCAGCACCGCGAGGTTCGCCAGCAGCACCATCACCAGGATGCCGCCGAAGATCGACGCATTCACGATCCAGGTGGAGCCGAAGAGCAGCGACATGCTCGTGACGCCCCGCGTCTCGATCAGCAGGAACGCCGCCCCCATCAGGAACAGGGCCCACTCGCCGCGCCCGAGCCGTTCATTGCGGAAATCGAAGGCCCGCGGCACCGTGACCAGGGCCAGAATCACGATGAAGGCCAGCACGCTGAAATAGCCCCACGGCACCGTGCCCGGCCGGATGTACAGGAACGGCCAGTCATCGCTGGGCGTGAGGGTGTGCGCGAGGTCGGTGATCGGCGCGACCAGCGTCCGCTGGTTGAGCAGTTTCGCATCCAGCACGGCCCCGGCCGCCGGCACCAGGTACGTCACGACATTGCCGTGCAGCGGCGAGTGCACCGCCACCGGCTCGCGCCCGGTCGCCTTGGTCACCGTCCAGTACAGGCGCTCGAAGAACCACGGACCCGCAAGGACCGAGATCGCCAGCGACAGGTGGCCGCCCGGGGCGACGTGCCCCCACGCCGCCCGGATGCCCTCCTCGGTGTACACGTAGTTGTCGAGGCGCAGGGTGCTCATCGCCGACACCATCGAATGCGAGTCGAGCAGGCCGTAGCACACGACGTCGTATTTCTCGCCGGAGTGCTTCTGGAAGAAGGCGCGGGCGTCGTCGTTGACGCGCCGCACCCGCGGGCTGTCGTAGGGCCGTTCCGGATGGTGCGCCATGCCGAGCGCGATGATGCGCCCGTCGATGTCCACGCTCGTGACGTGCGCGTAGCCGTTGCGCAGCGCGGCCTGCACGTCGTTGCCGGTGCCGGCCCCGACGATGAGCGCGGAGTCGCGCTGCGAGTTCACCGTGAACGGCAGGTCATAGAGGCCGCGCAGCCGCCGGAGGAACTCGCGGTCCGCGGGGCCGAGGTCCGGCCGCGCCAGCCGCGCCTCGGAGAAGTCGTGGAGGTACTGGTGGAAGTCGCGGTTGACCTCGAGCGTCAGGTACAGCCGCTCCTGGTTCAGGATGATGCGGTTGTAGGGCGAGAAGAACGCGCCGCTGACCGAGAACTGCCCCAGGCCGATCACGACGAGCGCGAGCGCGACGCCCCACCAGCGCCGCGACAGGTAGCAGAAGGGCAGCGCCCCCAGCGCCAGCCACACCGCCGGGCCGCACTCCCACCACGACGCGAGCGTGAACGCCACGATCCCCAGCAGCGAGCCGGTGAGGTCCGCGGCGTAGGCCCGCAGCGTGGGCAGCCGCCCGAACAGCACGCCCAGCGGCGCCCCGGCCGTGACGAACAACGCCACGATCCCGGCGATCAGCGCGAGGAAGATGCCGAGGTTGCGCGCGAAGACCACCGGGTCGGCCCGCGTCTCCGCACCCCACAGCGCGATCGTCCGGTCGGGAAAGGTCATGTGCACGAGCCCGAGCGGCTCCGAGAACGCAAACGGCAGCGCCAGCAGCAGCAGCACCGGCACCACCAGGTGCACCAGCCCCGGCCGGCGCCGGCCCAGCGCCACGCCGAGCCCCATGCCGAGGAAGGCGGAGATGAGGACGATGTTGTTGAAGTACGCGAAAATCCGGACCTGCGACGAGGTCCAGCGGATCAGGGCGAGTTCCAGGGCGAGGATGCCAAAGGTCGTGAGCCCGATCTTGAAGCGCGCCTCGCCGCCGCCTTCGAGCCACGCGTGGTCACTCAGCAGGGTTTTGAACGACATCGCGGCGAGAGTGCCGGCCGGCCTGCGGCCGGCAACCGCAATTCGCGGCCCGCCGCAGGTCACTCCGGCCTTGCCAAGGTTCGGGGCGTGAATCTCCTTGAAATCAGCGCATGGCCACCCGCCTTTCCAGTCTGTTGGTTCCCGAGCACATCCTCCTCACCGTCCAGGGCACGAAACGCACCGCCGCCCTGCAGGAAGTCGCCAAGCTCCTCGAGACCGACCCCAACGTCGCCAACTTCACCGGCTTCTACAACGAGCTGCTCGCACGCGAGCGCCTCGACACGACCTGCCTCGGCAACGAGGTCGCCCTGCCGCACGCCCGCACCGAGCACGTGAAGAAGATCGTGCTTGCCGTCGGCCGCAGCAGCAACGGCGTGCTCTTCGAGAACGGCAACCAGACGGTGAAGCTCATGTTCGTGCTCGGCACGCCCAAGAACAACCCGACCGACTACCTCATCCTCGTCGGCGCGCTGTGCCGCCTCATCAAAGACGAGTCCAGCCGCGCCGCGCTTATGGCCGCAGCCACGCCCGAGGCGTTCATCGCCACGGTGCTGGAGCTCGAGCAGAGGATCCTCGGCCCGGTGAAGTGACCACCCGCTTGCCGGGTGGTCATCCTGAGCCGGCAACGCCGGCGAAGGATCCACGCCCCCGCTCCGTCGGGCGTGTCATCCCACGCGCGCCACGCCGGGCCGGCGAAACCGCGCTCAATCCTTGAGCGCCGCCTTCGCGTCCTGCGCGGCGTCCGTCATGAGCTTGAAGAGGTGCTGGTGAAGGATCTGGTTGATCTTCTCCGCCGGCTGGCCGCTGACCATGTACGAGGCCCCCTCCGTCGGGCCCGTGCCGTAGGTCTTGTCCAGCAGCGTCGCGCCGTCGGGCGCGAGCAGCATCACATGCAGCTCGATATCCACGGTGGGCGTGATCGCAAAACCGAGGTTCTTCAGCTGGTTGTACGCGTAGGTGAACTTGTTGACCTTCGGCTTCACGATCAGCCGGTACTTTTCCGCCCCGGTCACGTCATTGGCGAAATCCGCCCCATCCTGGAAGGCCGCGCCAAACACCCTCAGCGCGACTTGCTTCGTGATCTCGCCGATGGGCAGCGTCAGCGTGGTGCCCGAGCCGGTGAAGCTCGTCGGGTTCCCGGTGTAGCTCCAGCCCGCATCGGCGGTGCTGAGCACGACCAGGCTCTTGCCGTGGAGGCCCAGTTTCTGCGCCTCCTGGGGCAAATAGGCGGGATTGTACCCGGCGTTGAACGCACAGCCGGCGAGCAGGAGGCTCGCGACGCTGAGGACGGTTGATAGGTATTTATTCATGGGGGGAGATTTCCGGTTGCGGTGAGGGTTCGGCCGTCGCCGCCGCGGGCGGGGCAGGCGGGGGTTCGCCGGACGCTGGCGGCACCGGCTGCAACGTCACCTCCAGCGGATTGGGCTCGTGCGACAGCGCCGCCCCGGTCGCCAGGTCGATGCCGCCGCCGATGAGCCCGCCGATGAGCACGTTGCCCGCAAAGCCGGCCGCGCCCTTCCCCGCCACCTTCGTCGTGAGCGAGATCTCCTGCGTCGCGAAGCCGGGCTTGCTGACCGTGACGATGATCACGCCCTTCCGGGGCACGGTGAACGTGGCCGGGGTGTAGCCGGTGAAGCCGTTGGAAAGGCGCACGCTTGCCCCGGACGGCACCGACTTGATCACCAACTGCTCGGCGGATCCGCGGGTGATCGTGGCACAGCCGGCCTGAAGCAGCGCCAGCGCGAGGCCGGCGGCCAGCCGGAGGAAATGGAATGTTCGCATACCGCGTAGGGAACCGGGGTATAGGTGATGACAACCGAGTCCATCGATGCCGCCATCGTCCGGAGCCGGCAAGCCGCAATGCCTCGCCCACGCTGCTCTTGCCTACGCGCGGGCCGCCCGCAGCATCGGGGCCGATCCCATGATCCACTCCTTCATCTTCAGCGAAGGCAAGCTGGTCGGCCGCGACCTCGAGCTCGAGGCGCTGCGCCTCGTCCACGGCGACAAGGGCCTCATCGTCTGGGTCGACCTCGACAACCCGACCGACGACGAGACCAAGGCCGTGCTCGAAGGGCTGTTCCAGTTCCATCCGCTCGCCATCGAGGACTGCGTCACGCCCAGCCCGCTGCCGAAGATCGAGGACTACGACGACTACCTGTTCATGGTCACGCACGCGGTGGACTACCGCCGCGAGGTGAAGTTCGAGACCACCGAGCTCGACCTGTTCCTCGGGACGGACTTCCTGGTGACCTTCCACCGCACGCCGCTGCGCTCGGTCACCGCCCTCGCCGAGCGCCTGGCCAAGAACGCCGGCCCCGGCCCGCGCGGGCCCGACCGCCTCGCCCACTCGCTGCTCGACCTCATGATCGACAACTACACGCCCATGCTGCAGGAGCTGCACGGCGAACTGGAGGAGGTCGAGGAGGTCGTGCTGAGCCAGGAGAGCTCCAAGGCGTTCGTTTCCGACCTGCTGCAGGTGCGCAAGGATTTCACGCGCCTGCGGCACATCGTGCGCCCGCAGCGCGAGATCATCGACCGGCTCGCCCGCGGCGACAGCAAGATGATCCGCGCCACGCTCCTGCCGTATTTCCGCGACCTGCGCGACAACCTCCACCGCCTCGAGGAAACCGCCATCGGCTACCACGAGCGCCTGATGATGGCGTTCGACATCTACCTCAACAAGGCCGCCTTCGAGGCCAACGAGGGCATCAAGTTCCTCAC
>CAYMSE010000289.1:0-17554 GCA_964392935.1 uncultured Oleiharenicola sp. | reverse complement strand
CGAATTGCTGCGCACCGGGCGCATGAACGCGCTCGGCCGCTTCGAGGAGTCCGGGAAGGAGTTCGTCGTGGCGCCCGGGGCGGACGACCGCCCGGTGACGTTCAGCGAGGCCGACATCAATGCGCTCGCGCAGGCGAAGGGCGCGAACGTGGCGGGCCTGCAGATCGCGTTCGCGGAATACGGCATCGATTTCTCGCAGCTCGACGTGTTCTACCTCGCGGGCGGCTTCGGGCGGCACCTCAACCTCGAGGCGTCCAAGCGCATTGGCCTCATCCCGAACCTCGACGCCGCGCGCATCCGGCAGGTCGGCAACGCCTCGGTGGAGGGCGCGTGCATCGCGCTCCTGTCGCGCCAGCGCCGCGCCGAGCTGGAGGCCCTGATCAAGCGGGTGACGCACTGCCGCCTCGAGACGCACCCGGGGTTCTTCGACTACTTCGTGGAAGGCTGCCAGTTCGCCCCGATCGGCCGCGCCGAGGAGGTCCCGGGCGCCTGACGCCCCGCCCGCATGGAAACCTACGACACCCGGCCGGAATTTCAGGTGGAGGAGGCGGAATACCGCCGGCTCCTCGGCTGGCCGCGCGACCATGTGCCCGGGGCGCGGGCGCTGGAACTCGCGGCCTGGGCGCGGGCCTGGTACGCGGAGCACGGGCGCCCGTGGGTGTACCTGCGGCGCGCGGAACTGGCCGCCGGCGGCGACTCGCTGCGGCTCGACGGCGTCGAGTTCCGGTCCGAGCGGCTCCACCAGCACCTGCGCGAGCACCGCGCCGAAAGCGCCATGCTGCTGGTCGTGAGCGCCGGCCGCGAATGCGAGGAGCACGCGCGGCAACTCTGGAACGAGCACCGGCCCGACGAGTATTTCTTCCTCGAGGTGTACGGCTCCGCGGTGGTCGAGGATCTCGTGGCGCGGGCGAGCGGACGGGTGTGCGACCTTGCCGGCCACCAGGGCCTCGCGGCCGTGCCGCACTACAGCCCGGGTTACACCGGCTGGGACGTGGCGGAGCAGCCGAAGCTTTTTGACCTGATCGCCCACCGCATGAGCCGGCAGTTCCCCGGGCCGATCGAGGTGCTCGCGAGCGGCATGCTCCGTCCGAAGAAGTCGCTCCTCGCGGTGGTCGGCCTGACGCCGGCGGCGCAGGCGTCGCCGCAGCCCGCCGCCACGCCCTGCCTCCACTGTTCGTTCACGCCCTGCCAATACCGCCGCGCGCCGTACCGGCACGTGCCGCGGGAATCCGGGACCGGTGCGGTGACCCCGGCGGCCGCGCCCGAAGCCGCGGCGCCTGCGTACACCGTCAGCGTTCGCGCCCTGCGCAAATGGGCGGCCGAGCGCGTGCGGCTCGAGCCCCGGTCCGACGGCACGCTGGAGGCGGTGTTCCGCTTCGACGGCACCACGTGTTCCAACATGGGGCGGCCCATTGCGTTCGACTACCGGCTGATGCTCGCGACGGCAGGGCAGGGGCACCGCATCGTCGAGGCCGCCTGCGCGCCGGCCGACGAGGGTTACCAGTTCACCTGCGCCTACCTCGGCGATGCCGACGGCTTCCTGCGCGCGCTGGACGCGGATCGCCCGCCGGCCGGCCGCTCGCTGGACGAGGCACTCGGGTGGGAGCGCGCCGCGGCCCCGTCCGGTTGTCTCTGCACGGCGGAAAACCGCGTGCACAAGTGGCGGCTCGCACTCGAGGCCATCCATTTTGCCCTCACCCAAACCCGCGTCGCCCAGCCCGTCGCCTGATCTTCCCGCCATGCACAAGCTCTGCGCCCTCAATCCCGCCGCCAAGGACAAGCTCCCCCCCGCCTTCGCCGACAAGTCCGGCATCGGCGTCCACTACGTCGACGCCTTCCTCGCCCCGATGAACGCGGCGCTGCCCGACGGCACGCGCGTCTCGTGCAAGCGCCGCGGCCTGCGCGTGACGCTGCGCGTCGGCACGAAGAAGGGCGACGGCCTCATGCGCCGCCTGCAGGTGAGCCCCGACCCGGTCGTGATGCTCCGGGCCTGCCTGCAGGAGGCCGCGACGGCCGCCGGCGTGCAGCTCCAGGTGACCGACTCGGAAATCCTGATCGCGCCCTGAACGCGCCGCGGCGCGAAGCAACAAGGGCCAGGTTCCAAGTTCCACTCTTCTTTAGCCGCAGCCCGCAATTTCCTCAACTCTCAGCGCTCAACCCTCAACCAACCCAAAACCATGCGCCCCGAACAATGGGAAGTATTCAAGAAAGCCGCCCGCCTGCAGAAACTGGACAAGGTGCCGATGGCCATGATCATCGACAGCCCCTGGATCCCGGGCTACGTCGGCGTCAAGCACATGGACTTCTTCCTGGACCCGCAGGTGTGGTTCCAGTCGCACCTGAAGATCCACCGCGAGTTCCCCGACATCATCTTCGTGCCCGGCTGGTGGCTGGAGTACGGCATGGCGGCGGAGCCGTCGGTCCTCGGGTCGAAGATCAAGTTCTGGCAGGACAACACGCCGAGCGAGTACCACATGCTCTTCAACATCGAGGACGTGGACAAGCTGCCCGAGTACGAGGTCGAGGCCGACGCGTTCATGGCGCTGACGCTCCATCGCCTGCGCATGCAGCGGCAGCAGGTGCTCGACACCGGCGAGATCTTCACGATGGCGACCGCCCGCGGGCCGATGTGCACCGCCGGCTTCGCGCGCAACACGAGCGACTTCATGATCGACCTGGTCGAGAAGCCGGAGTGGGCGCACAAGCTCCTCGACCTCTGCACGCGCCTGATCATCGACTGGCTCAAGGCGCAGGTGAAGGTCATGGGCCCGACCGTCGAGGGCATCTTCCTGCTCGATGACATCGTGGGCTTCGTCAACGAGGACCACTACCAGGAGTTCTGCCATCCCTACCTGAAGCGCATCTGCGACGCGTTCCCGAAGGACTGGGTGAAGCTTTACCACAACGACGCCTCCATCGAGGCCTGCCTCGAGCACCTGCCCGACGCCGGCTTCAACATGCTCAACTGGGGCAAGCAGACCGACATCGCCGACGTGAAGGCGCGCGTCGGCAACCGGATCTGCCTCATGGGCAACGTCAATCCCCTCGAGGTCGGCGTGCGCGGCACGCCCGCGGAGGTCCGCGAGGCCACGCTCGACGTCCTCGAGAAGAGCGGCGGCGAGGGCATCGTGCTCTCCGTCGGCGGCGGCACCAGCCCCGGCATGCCGCGCGAGAACATCATCGCGATGCAGCAGGCGCTCGCGGAATTCAACCAGGCCCACTTCGGCACCGCCTGACCAGCAATCGTTCTCGTTCTCCTCATCGTTCTCTTTCTCTCGGGAAGGGGAACGGCCGGGCGGAGAACGAGAAAGATCGAGAGAACGAGAAAGAATCCAACCACCCCATTCCCATGCCTGACTACGCGTTGATGAACCAGTACCTCTACGAGGGCAAAGCCAAGGAGGTCGAACAGCTGACCAAGGACGCCCTCGCCGAGGGCCGCACCGCGCAGGAGATCCTGGCGGACGGCCTCATCGCCGGGATGAGCGTCGTCGGCGAGGATTTCAAACACAACATCCTCTACGTCCCCGAGGTGCTCATCGCCGCCCGCGCCATGAAGGCGGGCATGGGCGTGCTCAAGCCGCTGCTCAGCGCGAAGGGCGCCGTGGACTCGTCCACCGGCCGCCTGCTCATGGGCACCGTGCGCGGCGACCTGCACGACATCGGGAAGAACCTCGTCTGCATGATGGCCGAGGGCGCGGGCTTCGTCGTGAAGGACATCGGCGTCGACCAGAGCGTCGAGAAGTTCACGGCCGCGGCCGACGAGTTCAAGCCGGACATCATCGGCATGAGCGCGCTGCTCACGACGACGATGACCTACATGAAGACCGTCATCGACGGCTTCGACCGCCCCGGCTACGACCACATCAAGATGGCCATCGGCGGCGCGCCGATCAGCCAGATGTTCGCCGACGAGATCGGCGCGGACGGCTACGGCGCCGACGCCTCGAGCGCGGTGGACCTGTTCCTCTACCTCGTGGGCAAGGGCCCAGCCCCGAAGGCGACCCTGCGCGCCGGCGTCAAGCCGACCGCCAGCGCCGTCGCGGCCGCCCGCCCCGCCAACAACGTCGTGCGCTACCAAATCCTCTACTGGCGCGACCTGCCGTCCGCCGTGCGCGCGTGGGACGACTTCGGCGAAATCAAGTTCGACCTGCCCGGCAAGTTCGCCGAGCGCATCGACGCGGAGGCGCAGAAGCTCGGCCTCACCACTGGCGACGCCTACACCGCCCAGCTGAAGTGGGGCGACGAGCAGGAACGCCCCGGCGTGCCGGAGGACGTCGTGAAGGCGCTGGTCCAGGAACTCGAGGGCGCGGCGAAATGAGGCGGCTCAACATCATCGGCGAGCTCATCAACAACTCCTACGCCCGCGCGCGGAAGGCCTTCACCGAGCGCAGCGTCCGGGACTACGCGCACCTCGCGAAGGTCCAGGCCGACCTCGGCGCCCGATACCTCACGCTCAACCTCGACGGCACCGCCCGCATCCAGGTGCGGATGGAGGAGATGCTGGCGCTGCTGCCGGACGTGATTCCCGCCATCCAGGAGGCGACCAGCGTGCCCCTGAGCTTCGACAACCCGTCCGTCGAATACCACAAGGTCGCGCTCCGGCACTACGACCGCACAAAGGGCGGAACGCCGATCGTCAATTCCCTCGCCGCGTCGCGCACCCACCTCGACGAGATGATCGAGCTGGTGAAGCACTACGACACCCACGTCGTCGTGATGGCCTCGGAGCGCTTCGTCCCCGGCGGCACCGCGCAGTGCCTGACCGCGGAGGACGCCCACGCCGCCGCCAAGCACTTCGTCGAACTCCTCGCGACGAAGGCCGGCCGCCGCAACGACCAGATCATCATCGACCCCGGCCTCGCGCCCGTCGGCGCGGACACCTACGGGCTCGTCAACATCGGCCTCGACGCGATGCGGCTCATCAGCGCCGACCCGGACCTGCAGGGCGTCCACCTGATCGTCGGCCTGTCGAATTTCGCCTGGGGCACGCCCAAGGGCGTGCGCGAGCAGCTGGAGAACGCCTACCTCACGCTCGGCATGCAGGCCGGCCTGGATTTCGCGCTCGCGAATCCGGAGAAGTCGCCCGGTCCGCTCCCGCCCGACCATCCGATGGTGGGCCGCTTGCGCGAGGCGCTCGCCGCCGGTCGGCCGCAGGCCGGCGAATCGCAGGAGGCCGCCGGCTACCGCCAGGCGGAGGCCATCATGGCGATCTGCACGGAGGCAGTACCCGCCGACTGACGTCGGCAAGGTCCAGGAATCAAATTCCAAGTGCCAAGCGTCCCAGCACCATCACCGAGGCCGGTCCGCCGGTGGAGCGCGTTGACCCCAACGCGCTGGGTGCGCCTCGAACGCGTCGGGGGCCACGCGTTCCCCCCATGATCCCCGTCGCCAGAAGCGACTATCCGGTCTGGCTGCGCGTCGGGACGCTGCTGGACGGCGCGAGCACGGCGCCGGCGCGCGATGCGCACGTGGTCTACGACGCCGGCGCGATCCGCTTCGTCGGCCGCGCCGGCCAGACGCCGCCACCCGGGGTGGTGCGGGCGGGCCAGACCGCGCCCGACCTGCACGCGCCGGACGCCACGCTGCTGCCCGGCCTCACCGACGCGCACGCGCACCTGTTCCTGGAGGGTGGGGAACTGGATTTCGACCGGCGCGCCGCGTACCTGAAGCAGAGCCCCGAGCAGTTGCTCGCGCTCGCGCTGCCGCGCCTGGAGAAACTCGTGCGGCTCGGCGTCACCGGCGTGCGCGACGCGGGCGACAAGGACGGCGTCGGACTCGCGTTGAGCCGGCGGTACAAGGCGCTCAGCTCTCGGCCCTCAGCGCTCAGCTCGGATCCGATGCCCTACGTCGAGAGCCCGGGCGCGGCGATCCACCACCGCGGCTGCTACGGCGGCTTCATGGGCTCGCCGCTCGAGGATTTCGCATCGCCGGCCGAGTGCGTCGCGTCGCGCGTCGCCGCGGGCGCGGACCGCATCAAGCTCATCCCGACCGGCATCATCAATTTCAAGCAGGGGGCGGTGACCACCGAGCCGCAGATGACCGTCGACGAACTGCGCGCGCTCGTCGCCGCCGCGCGCGCGGCCGGGCGCCAGACCTTTGCGCACGCCTCGGGCGACGCCGGCATCGAACGGGTCGTCGAGAGCGGCGTCGACTCGGTCGAGCACGGTTTCTTCGTGCGCGACGACCAGCTCGCCCGCATGCGCGACCGCCGCACCGCGTGGGTGCCGACCTTTGCGCCGGTGCAGTTGCAGGTCGACCACGCGGCGCGTTTCGGGTGGGATGCGACGGTCGTCGGCCACCTGCGGCGCATCCTCGACGGGCATGCCGCGAGCCTGGTGCGGGCGCACGCGCTGGGCGTGCCGATCGTCGCCGGCAGCGACGCCGGCTCGTGCGGCGTGGCCCACGGCCTGGGCTTCTATCATGAACTCGAGCTGATGGAGCGCGCCGGCCTGCCGGCCCTGGCCGTGCTCAACGCCGCGACCGGCGTCGGGGCGGACCGGCTCGAGTATCGCGAGAAAATCGGCCGCATCGCGCCCGGCTGGCGCAGCCGGTTCATCCTCACGCCGCACAACCCGCTGGCCACGGTGGCGAACCTGCGCCGGCCCAAGACCGTCGTGTTCGACGGGGCGGTGCTCGCCCATGACGCGGCGTTGGATGTTTCCGGCCTCTGATCCCTCTCCCCATGTCGATGAGCCTTGAAATCACCACCCGCAACGCGCTGCCCCCCACGGTGCCGTACGACGAGATCTTCGTCACCTGGCTGCCGACCGAGGGCAAGGAATCCGTCCTCGCGAAGACGGCGGAGCTGCACGCGCGCGGCCTCAAGCCGGTGCCGCACCTCGCGGCGTACAAGATCAAGGATGCGGACGAGGCGCGCGGCATTGCGGCGGCGATCGCGCCCTTCACCCGGAAGGCGTTCTTCATCCGCGGCGGCGGCCCGCAGGAAGGCGCCTTCGCCACGGTGGACGACCTGCTCGCGACCGGGGCGTTCCGGGGCTTTGAGATCGGCATCGGCGGATTTCCCGAGGGCAACGGGCCGCTGTCGTACGAGGAGAGCCTGGCGATCGTGCGGGGCAAGGCGCCGCGGGCCCACTACGTCGTGACCCAGTGGTCGCTGAACCAGGCCGCCATCCTGCGTTTTCTCGACGATTCGCCGCTGCCGGTGTATGTCGGGATCCCCCACCGTTGCACCATGCGCCAGCTCCTCAAGTTCGCGGCGATCTGCGGCGTCGAGAATGCCGTCAAGGGCGCGATGGCGAATCCGGTCAACCTCGCGCGCTTCATGTTCGGCTTCGACCCGCGCTACATCGTCGAGGCCGTGCAATCACACCCCCGCCTGGCCAAGGTCCACGTCTACGCCTTCGGCAACTTCGCCGCACTCTGAGTCACGTTCCTCACCGCCAACCATCGCCGATCACCACCAATCCATGCCGTCCCGCCTTTTCCTTTTCGGGCAGATCAGCGTTTCTTGGCGGCAGGCTCCTGCTCCCGGCGCCCAGCCCTCAACTTCCAGCTTAGCCTACCATGTCCCAGCCTCCTCTCCTTGAAGCTCTCACCCGGCGCCGCCTCGTGTGCGACGGCGCGATGGGCACCCAACTCATGCTCGCCGGCCTCGAACAGGGCGCCTGCGGCGAAGCGTGGAACCTCACGCACCCGGAGCGCGTGCTCGCCATCCAGCGCCGCTACGCCGACGCCGGGGCGGATTGCATCATCACCAACACCTTCGGCGGCAGCCGCCTCATGCTGCGCCGGCACGGCCACGAGGCGGAGCTCGCGCCGCTCAACGCCGCTGGCGTGCGCATCACGCGCGAGGCCTTCGCCGGCCGGCCGGGCTACGTGCTCGGCGACATCGGTCCGCTCGGCGCGCTGCTGGAACCGTACGGCGACCTCTCCGAGGCGGACGCGCGCTCGGCGCTCGAGGAACAGGCCGCGGCGCTGGTCCGGGCTGGCGCCGACGCGATCATCATCGAGACGCAGACTTCGCTCGAGGAACTCGGCCTCGCAATCGACGCCGCCCGGGCGGCCGCCGCGCCGTGCGTCATCGCCTCGCTCGCCTACGACCTGTCGATGGACCGGACATTCTACAAGACGATGATGGGCGTCTCCCCCGAGCAGGCCGCGGAGTTCGTCCAGGACCGCGGCGCCCACGTCGTCGCGCTGAATTGCGGCACGGGCATGGACATGCACGGCGCCGCGATGGTCGGACGCCTCTACCGCGAGCACTGCTCGCTGCCCGTGATGGTGCAACCCAACGCCGGCCTCCCGGTGCTCGAGAACCTCAAGGCCGTGTACAAGCAACTGCCGGCCGACATGGCCAAGGACGTGCCCGAGGTGCTCGACGCCGGCGTGGCCATCATCGGCTCCTGCTGCGGCAGCACGCCCGACCACACCCGCGCGATCCGCGAGGTCGTGGCGGCATTCAACCAGCGCTGACGCGCGAATACGCCCAATGCCAGAATCCAAACGCCAAAAGGACGCCGGGGGCGGGAGGCCCGAAGGTCGGACTTCGGTGTGCCCGCCCACCGGGTTGGGCCGTGGCGATTATCCTCATGAACACGACATTCCCTGACACCTTTTCGCTGCGCGGCCAGGTCGCGCTGATCACCGGCGGCGGCACCGGCATCGGCCTGGCCATCGCCCATTGCATGCATACGGCGGGGGCCAAGGTGGTCCTCGTCGGCCGGCGCGAAGCCGAGCTGAAGTCCGCCGTGAAGACGCTGGGCGAGCGCTCGGCCTACCGGGTTCATGACATCACCGACGTGAACACCGCCGGCGACTTCATTGCCTCGGTCGCGCGGGAACACGGGGCCGTCACCTGCCTCGTGAACAACGCGGGCATCCACCTGAAGAAGCCGGCGGTCGAAACGACGCCCGAGGAATTCCAGAAGGTCCTGACGACGCACATCCTCGGCGCCCACGCGCTCAACCGCGCCGTGATCCCGGGCATGGTCGAGCGCAAGGGCGGCTCGATCATCTTCATCGCGTCCATGGCCTCGCTCTTCGGCATCCCGCTGGTCGTCGCCTACGCGTCGGCCAAGTCCGCCATGCTCGGCATGGTGCGCACGCTGTCGACCGAGCTCTCGCCGCACGGCATCCGCGTGAACGCGATCGCCCCCGGCTGGATCGAGACCGAGATGTCGCGCAAGGCCTTCGAGGGCGACCCGGTGCGCAAGAACAAGATCCTCAGCCGCACCCCGATGGCGAAGCTCGGCGAACCCGCCGACGTGGGCTGGGCCGCCGTCTACCTCTCGTCGCCCGCCGCCAAGTTCGTCACCGGCGCGGTCGTGCCGATCGACGGCGGCGTGAGCATGGGCTTCTGACCGGCAACCGCGGTGGAACGCCTTGTCCCAAGGCGTTGGCTTGGGAGGGCCCAGCTCCTGCTGGGCCGGCCCGACAGGAGTCAGGCCCTCCGTGAATGGACGATGAATGCGCGTTGGGACAACGCGCACCACCTGGCGCTCCCGTCCAGTGTTCGCCCGGGAACTCTCATTGATAAACCGGCGCCGGTGGCTTACCTCGCAACGTCCGTTTCCCCCACTCCCCAACTCGCCCCATGAAATCCCCCCACTGGGCCGGCTTGCTTGCCGGCTGCCTTGCCCTTGCCCTATCCGTGTCCGCCGCCCCGGTCGGACAATTCACGGACGCCGCTGACGTCGGCGCGCCGGAAATCGCCGGAGCCACCACCTATGACGCCTCGATCCAACATTACCGCCTGAGCGCCGGAGGCATCAACATGTGGGCCACCTCCGACCAGCACCAGTTCGCCTGGCAGAAGATCAAGGGCGACTTCATCGTCCGCGCGCGCGTCGAGTTCGTCGGCCAGGGCGTCGACCCGCACCGCAAGGCCGGCTGGATCGCCCGCTCGAGCCTCGACGCCGACGCGCCCTACGCCGACGCCTGTGTGCACGGCGACGGTCTCGCCTCGCTGCAGTTCCGCAAGGCCAAGGGCGCCGTCACCGAGCAGCTGGCGCTGGACCTCAAGGGCGGCGACGTCATCCAACTCGAGCGCCACGGCAACACCTACACCTTTTCCTCCGCGCGCTACGGCGAGACCTTCGTGGCGCAGTCGGTGTCCGACCTCGACCTGGGCGAGGAGCCCTACGTCGGGCTCTTCCTCTGCGCCCACAACCCGAAGGTGAAGGAGGAAGTGATCTTCAAGGACGTGCGCATCATCCGTCCGCCGAAGGCCGGCTACGTGCCGTACCGCGACTACATCGGCGCGCACCTCGAGATCCTCAACGTCCACACCGGCAAGCTGGAGATTGTCGCCAGTTCCCCGGAGCAGTTCGAGGCGCCGAACTGGATGCCCGACGGCAAGACGCTCATCGTGAACGTCAGCGGCCCCGGCCCCAACAAGGGCCAGCTCCGGACCTTCAACCTCGTGACCAAGGAGTGGGCGCCGCTCGACACCGGCAACATCGGCCGGAACAACAACGACCACGTGCTGACGTTCGACGGCAAGATGCTCGGCATCAGCGTGCACACCCAGCAGGACGGCGGCCGCTCCGGCGTCTGGAAGGTGCCCTCCACCGGCGGGATGCCGACCAAGGTCACCACGAACTCGCCGTCGTACTTCCACGGCTGGTCGGTCGACAGCAAGTGGATGGTGTTCACCGGCGGCCGCAAGGAGACGCCCGACGCGAAGGGTGACAAGTACGACATCTACAAGATCCCGGCCGACGGCGGGGACGAGGTGCGGCTGACCAACTCGCCCGGCCTGAGCGACGGGCCGGAGTTCTCGCCGGACGGCAAGTACATCTACTTCACCTCGACGCGCACGGGGCTCATGCAGATCTACCGCATGAACCTGGACGGCTCGAACCAGGAGCAGCTCACGAACGACGGGCTCAACAACTGGTTCCCGCATCTCTCGCCCGACGGGAAGTGGATCGCGTTCATCTCGTTCACGCCGGACGTGAAGGCCGACCAGCATCCCTATTACCAGAAGTGCTACGTCCGCCTGATGCCGGTCGGCGGCGGCACGCCGCGCGTCGTCGCGTACGTCTTCGGCGGGCAGGGCACGATCAACGTGCCGTCCTGGTCGCCCGACAGCACGCGCGTGGCCTTCGTCAGCAACACCGACGGACTCTGATCCACTCCCGCCCCGAGCGTCCCGCCGCCAACCTCCCACGTTCAACGTTGAAGGATCCCGGTCCTTGGGCGTTGAATGGGGGCGGTTGAACGTCGGATGTCCCTGAATTCCCCACCCATGTCTACCCCGCACTCCCTCACCCGCCGCCAGTTTGTCCGCACCGTCGCCGGCGCCGCCGCCGTAGCGGCCGCCCCGCTCATCCTCCCGTCGCGCCTCTTCGGCGCCGACGCCCCGAGCAACCGGATCCGGGTGGGGCACATCGGCTGCGGGCGCATCGCCTGCGCGCACGACATGCCGGGCGTGTTCAAGTCGGGGCTCGACGACGTTCTGGCCGTGTGCGACCTCGACTCGCGCCGCGCGGCGCACGGCCGGACGCGGATCGAACGGTTCTATCGCGACGCCGGCCGGCCGGCCCCGGAAATCTCGGTCTACGGAAACTACCGGGAGCTGCTCGCGCGCTCCGACATCGACGCCGTGGTGATCAGCCTGCCCGACCACCAGCACGCCGAGGTGGCGGTGGCGGCGGTCCGGGCCGGCAAGGACGTGTACCTGCAGAAGCCCTTCACGATGACACACGCCGAAAGCGTGCTCCTGCGCGACGAGGTCGCGCGCACCGGCCGCGTGCTGCAGGTCGGCAGCCAGCAGCGCTCCTGGGGTCCGCACGAGCAGTTCCGCAAGGCCTGCGAGTTCGTCCGCAGCGGCCGCGTCGGCCGCCTCCACGCGGTGGAGATCGGCCTGCCCGTCGACCCGACCAAGCCGGACGACCCGGCGCAGCCCGTGCCGGTCAACCTGAACTACGATGCCTGGCTCGGGCCGACGCCGGATGTGTATTACACCGAGCAGCGCGTGCACCCGCAGAGCGTGAACGCCCAGGGCGAGCCCGACGTGAACTCGCGCCCCGGCTGGTTGCGCAACGAGAGCTACTGCCTCGGCATGATCACGGGGTGGGGCGCGCACCACTTCGACACGGCGCATTGGGGCATGAACATGGAGCTCAACGGTCCGTCGAAGATCGAGGGCCGGGGCGAGTTCCCGACGAACTCGATCTGGAACGTGCACGGCGCGTACCATGTGGAGCTGACCTACCCGGGCGACATCCGGATGACCGTGTCGGACACCTTTCAGAACGGCATCAAGTTCATCGGTGACGACGGCTGGATCTTCGTCTCGCGCGACGAGGGCGGCGCCACCGCCTCCGACCCGAAGAGCAACACGCCCGGGAAACTCCACTGGCTCGCGGCGAGCGACCCCAAGCTGCTCGATCCCGACGGCGTGACCGTGCAGTTCCCGCACAGCCTCTCGCACCACAAGAACTGGCTCGAGTGCGTGAAATCGCGCGGCACCCCGCTGTCGCCCGCGCCGATCGCCCACCACGCCAACACCGCGTGCATCCTCAGCTGGATCGCGATGAAGACCGCGCGCCCGCTCACGTGGGACCATGCCGCCCAGCGCTTCGTGCACGACGACGCGGCCAACGCGATGCTCTCGCGCCCCGAACGCAAGGGCCACGGCGCCTTCAACCTCATCGCCGGCCGGATCTAGGGCCAAGTAGTTTAAGTTGTAGCCGGGGTCGGCGACCCCGGCTACCGTACTCTTGAACGGCTGGAGACGCTTCTGCGCACGGAGGTGGAACGCCCTGACTCCAGGTCGTTGATCGGGCCAAGCGCGCTGGGGTCAGCGCGCTCCACCGGCTGCGGTGGTCGTGCACCGGCATATGGCCAGCGACATATGCACGAGAGTTGTCTGGAACTTGCACTTCCGCCGCCGGGTCCAATTATGCGGTCATGAAGTTGCGCGCCTTACCCCTGGCCCTGCTCACCCCGCTGGCGCTGCTGGCCCAGACCGCCACCGTCAGCGTCGACGTCACCCAGACCGTCCGCACCGTGGACGAGCGGGTATTCGGCGCCAACGCCGTGATCTGGGACCCGCAGGCGGCCAGCGACCAGACGATCACGCTGCTGCAGGACGCGGGCATGCGCGTCGTGCGCGTGCCGGGGGGCTCGCTCTCGGACGAGTACCATTGGGCGAAGAATGTCACGATGAACAACACGTGGACGTGGTCCTCGCACTTCGGCTCCTACGTGAAGCTCATCGGCGGCCTCAGCGCGCAGGCCTTCGTCACGGTGAACTACGGCACCGGCACGCCGCAGGAGGCCGCGGCGCTCGTGTCCTACCTCAACCGCGCCACCGGCGGCGTGAGTGTCAACCCGGTCATCGGCATGGACGCCAAGGGCGTCGACTGGAAGGCCGCCGACTTCTGGGCGGATCTGCGCGCATCGGCCCCGCTCGCCACCGACGACGGCTACAATTTCCTCCGCGTCAGCCGCACCACGCCCGTGGCGGCGAAATACTGGGAGATTGGCAACGAGAACTACGGCTCCTGGGAGACGGACGAGCAGGCCGTGCCGCACGATCCGTACACGTATGCCCAGCGGACGCGGGATTACATCCAGCGCATGAAGGCCATCGACCCGGCCATCAAGATCGGCGTCGTGGTCGTGACCGGTGAGGATGCCTACGCCAACAACACCTCGCATCCCGCGACCAATCCCCGCACCGGCGCAGTGCACAATGGCTGGACGCCCGTCCTGCTCGCGACCCTGCGCTCGCTCGGCGTCACGCCGGATTTCATCGCTTACCACCGCTACGAGCAAGGACCCGGGCAGGAGACCGACGCCGGGCTGCTGCAGAAGGCGAAGACCTGGGTCGACGATGCCGCCGATCTCCGCCGGCAGCTGACCGATTATCTCGGCACCGCCGGCGCCGGCGTGGAGATCGTCGTGACGGAGAACAACTCCGTCTACAGCGACCCCGGCAAGCAGACGACCAGCGTGGTCAACGCGCTCTACTACGCCGACAGCATGGCGAACGTGCTGCAGACGGAGATCAACGCGCTCGTGTGGTGGGCCGTGCGCAACGGCACCCCGACCAACAACGGTCAGTTGGCCGGCAACCAGAGCGCGTCGCTCTACGGCTGGCGCAACTACGGCGACTACGGGATCCTCACCACGCCCAACGCCTACGGGGCGACGACGTATTTCCAACCGTATCCGAGCTACTATGCGTTGAAGCTGATGAAGCTGTTCGCCCGCGGCGGTGACACGATCGTCAAGACGTCCAGCAACAGCCCGCTGCTCTCCGCCTATGCGGCCAAGCGGGCCGACGGCTCGGTGGCGATCCTGGTCTTGAACAAGGATCCGGCCAACACCCTGACGGGGAACTTCACCGTGACCGGTTTCACGCCGGGGAGCTCGGCCAGCCTCTATGCTTATGGCCTGGAACAGGACAACGCCGCGAAGGCCGGCGGCAGCGGAGCCGCCATCGATGTCTCCGGCAACACGGTGTCCATCGCCGGCAGCGCGTTCAGCGCGAGCTTTGCGCCCTATTCGATGAGTGTGCTGGTGCTGGGAACCCCCGGCTCGACGCCAACCACGCCGACGACTCCCACGACGCCGACAACCCCGACAACCCCGACCACGCCGACAACCCCCACCACGCCTTCCACGCCGTCTTCCGGCGGCGGCGGTGGTGGCGGCGGTGGCGCGCCGAGCCTGTGGTTCGTCGCCGCGCTGGCGGCCGCGGGCCTGGTGCGCCGCGTGCGGCGCTGAGGTAGAAAGAACCCGTCCGAAGGGGGGCCAGTGTAGGTCGGGGTTTATCCCCGACGAGTCGGGCGTAAAGCCCGACCCACAACCATACCGCGCTATTGTTGGGCGAGGCGCACGGGCACGACGCCTTCGGCGGCCTTGCCCTTGTTCATCGCGGGGAAGAAGCGCAGGTCGGCGAGCGCGGCCTTGATCTCGCCCTCGCTGAGGGCGTGGGAACAGTTCTCGTCCTCGAAGGCGCCGGTCGGCTTGCCGTCCTTGCCGACCTTCACGTAGACGACTTCCTTGGCGCCCGTGGCGGCGAGGCGCGAGCGCAGGTTCGCCGGCCAGAATGCCTTGGCAGGAGTCGCCGCGGCGTTCTTGTCGCGGTTCTGCGTCAGGTAATCGACCACGGAATACTGGAAGGCCTCGTCCGCCGTCAGCGCGACGCGCTTGCGGGCCACCGTGGTGGCGACCTCGTTGCCGTGGTCGTACAGGTGCACGCGGTATTCCTGCAGCACGTAGCCGGGCGGGAAGCCGCCGCGGAACAGCTGGATGGTATGCGGCTTCGGTCCGATGGGGGACAATTCCTGCGCGTACACGAGCTGGCGGACGCTCTTGGGGTCCTCGGGATTCTCGAGGAAGCGCGCCACCACCACCATGTAGGGCTCGCCCAGGGGCTGCGCCGAGGAGACGTCGAAGCTCAGCCGCAGGGCGTCGAATTGTTCCTGCATCAGCTCCGTGCCCATGCGGTTGACGTGGGTGCCGACGTCGTTGAACGATGAGAAGCCGCGATCCACGGTCTGGGCAAAGTTGCCGGCCGCCGCCGCCGCCTGCGACGCGGTGAACGCCGCCATTTCGCGGGCCCCGGTGTCGCGGGGGTCGGCCACCGCCGCGGCGGCCTGGGCGATGCCGTTGTTCGTGTCGGCCTGGCGCAGGGAGCGCAGGGCCAGGTCCTCCTCGGCCATCTGGCTCATCGTCAGGCTAACCATCTGCGCCAGTTTCTGCGTCGGGTCGTTCGCGGTCGTGTACGCGCGGTCCGCCTTGAGGTTCGTCACCGTCGCCGCGGTGGGCGTGAGCTTCAGGTTGTCCTCGAGCTTGAGCTTGAGGCTGGTGTTGCTCGTGGGCACGACGACGCGCTTCCCGTCGGCCTTGATGATGAAGGAGCTGCCCTGGACGTGCTGGACCGGGTACATCGCCCCCTTCCACTCGACCGAGATGTCGGAGCCCATGAACAACGTGTGCGTCGCATCGGGGCGCTCCGGCGCGGCGGGTGGAGCCGGTTTGGCGGCGGCGGCCGCCGCGGTGGTCACGAGCGCGGCGAACAGGGAGCAGAGCAGCGCAGCGCTCCCGGGGGAATGGGCGGTGGGGGAGTTCATGGGGAAGGGGTCTGTCGCGTAAGATATTCCTTTCGGCCGGCGGCGATACCGGAAAATGGTCAGCCGGACTTGTCCTCCTCGGCGACGAGGGTGCGGATGCGCGCAAGGTAGGCCTCGATTTCGTCCGATCTCTGCAGCCGGAGCGCCTTCTCCAGGTGGCTGATTGCGCTCGCGTAGTGGCGGTTCTTCAGCTCGACGTTGGCCAGCTCGAGGTGGGCCTGGTAGGCGGACTCCGGCGCCTGCAGCGCCGCCTCGAACGCCAGGGTCGCGCGCGGCAGGTTGTTTTCCTCGAGGTGCGTGCGACCCAGGAGCAGCAGGGCGCGGCCGTGGAGCGGCGCGAGCGTGAGCAGGGATTCGATCTCGCGGCGCGCCTCGGGCCAGCGCTGGCGCGCCATCGCCAGGTCGGCACGGATGAGCAGCAGCGCCTGGCGGGTCGCCGGGGAGAGGTCGCCCGCGAGGGGGGCGAGCACCTTCTCGGCGTCGGCGAGGCTGCCGGCGGCCACGAGCACCTGGGCGAACTGCAGGATCTTCTGCTCACCGCGCGGGCGGGCCGTGGCCAGGAGCTTGCCGTAGAGTTCGGCGGCCTCCGCGGCCAGGCCCTGCTCGGCGTAGAGGTCGCCGAGCAGCGCCGTGCAGTTCTCGTCGACCACGCCCGCGGCCAGGGCCTGCTCGAGGACGGCCATCGCCTCGAGCCGGCGGCCGGCGGCGGTGAGGATGCCGGCGTAGTTAAGCCAGAAGCGCGTCTCGGCGGGCTTCTCGGCGATGAGGCCGCGCACCAGGCGCTCGGCGCGGTCGTATTGCTTGTCGTTGAGGGCGAGCCGGAGCAGGCCTTCCTTCCAATCCGCGTTCTTGGGCTCGGCGCCGAGGGCCTGCGTATAGGCGGCCTCCGCCGCGATCGCATCGCCCTGCTGCTCGAGGCAGTAGCCGAGCAGCCCGAGCGTGGACGACTCGCGTTCGCCGAGCGCCACGGCCTTGGCGAAGGCGCCGGCCGCGTCGCCGTAGCGGCTGTTGCTGTAGTAGAGCAGGCCGAGATTGATCCAGGCGCGCTGGAACGTGGGATAGCGCGTCACCGCGCTGCGGTAGCTGGCCTCGGACCGGTCGGGCTGGCTGGCCGCGGCGTAGGCGTTGCCGAGGATGAAGGCGAAGGCCGGGCTCGGTGGCTCCTTCTCGCTGGTCATCCGCTCGAGCATGGTCACCGCGAGGGTCGGGTTGGTCTCCAGCATGGCCGCGATCTTCTCGTACAGCGCGTATTCCTCGGCCGTCATCTCCGGCTCGCGTTCCTTCAGGAACGAGCTCGACGCCCGGATCAGGCCGCGCGCGTCCTGGTCGGGCGCGGTGGGCGGCTGGATGAACGCCCGGGTGTTGATCTCGTCCAGGGTGTCCTCGGGCGAGGCGCCCCGGCCGGGGACGGCCGGGAGTGCGAGGCCCAGGCAAAGGAGAAGGCGCGGGAGTTTCATTCCACGTTGAAGGGTGAACCGCCGGGCAACCGCACGCGGAAC
>CAYMSE010000288.1:0-4471 GCA_964392935.1 uncultured Oleiharenicola sp. | reverse complement strand
CGGCCAGCACGCGCGGCAGACCGGCGAAGTTGCTCCGGACCGGAGTGAACACGTCCGGCCCGAACCCGGCGGCGCGCAGGCGCTCGATCGTCCGTGGCTGCTCGATGGGATCGACATCGAGGCCGACCAGGCGGCCGCCGGGGACCGCGCGGGCGAGGAGTTCGCGGGCGTGGCCGCCGTAGCCCAGGGTGCAATCCACCACCGTTTCACCGGGCCGGACGGCCAGCACCTCGAGGATTTCCGTCACGAGGATCGGTCGGTGGCTGCCGGCCGGGGTCTTGCCGGACGCGAGCACCTTGGCCTCGTCGGTGGCGTAGCGGGACGGATCGTGCTCCTTGTACTTGTCGGCGAATTTCCGCGGGTGCTTGCCGGCATAGCGCTTTCGCCGCCGGTGCGGCGCGGGTGGAGGCGGGGGCGCGTCGGCGTCGGCCATGGCGGGGCTATCGTTCGCCGTGGCGTCGTTCGCTTTCCTGGTACCAGCGATAGAAGCTCACGCCGAAGGCGATCATCGCGACACCCATGCCGATGAGCTTCATCATGGCGCCGGCCAGCAGCTGGTCGGCCGCCGGGCTCAGGCTCGTGATGCGCGGGGCGTACTCGTAGGTCGGGTAAAGCACGTCCTGCGAAAACGTGATGTAGGCGAAGACCGGGGTCATCCCGATGATCACGGCCACCAGGTAGAGCATCTGCGTGCCGTGCCGGGCGGGCGGGAACTCCCGCGAGGGGCTGAGCAGCGGCCACCAGTAGAACAGCGCCGCGCCGAACATCGTGAAGTGCTCGACGATGTGGAGCGGGCGGTTCTGCAAGGCGAGGTCGTACAGGAGGGGCAGGTGCCACCCGGACAGCACCGCCGTGTAGATCACGCCGCAGACGACCGGATGGGTGAGGACGCGCAGCGGGGTGCGTAGGCCCGGCCGGCCCGTCAGGGGTCGCATCATCCAGTCGGGCAGTCCGAGCAGGAAGAGGACGGCCGCGGGATAGATGATGAGTTGGTGCTGCAGCATGTGCCCGCTGAGCAGGAAACGCTCGCCGATCTGGTCGAGCGGCGAACCCACGGCCAGGTAGAAGCAGAGCAGCGCGGCATAGAACCGGATCGCGTGTCCCCGGGGAAACGGCTGCCCCGGCGCCAGGCGCTCCCGCAGCGGGCCGCCCAGGACGGCGAAGAGCCACCCGAGGAAGATCAGGCCGCCGATGAGGAACGGCTCATTGTGCCAGTGGGTCCATTCGATCATGAGAGACAGGGATACGAACTCCCCGCAGCCCGGGCAAACAGAAGAATCCGAGGCACGCCGAAGGCACGAGGGCGCCGGGAACGGGCGGATCCCCCGGGGTCGCGGCGGCCCCGGGGTGTGGTGGGCGTTTGGCCAGGACGCAAAAAAGCCGCGCCGTGCGGCGCGGCTGAAGGGGGAACGGGCGGCGGCTCAGAGCGCGAGCAGGCCGACGATGGAACTCAGCGGCTTGCTGGCCTCGGCCCCGAAGAGGTGGAGCAGGGCCCACATCGTGCCGCCGGCCAGGAGGAGCCCGATGAAGAACAGGATCGTGCAGAACAGTTTGTCCCAGCGCAGGTGCATGAAGTAGAAAATGACGAACATGAACTTCACGGCGGAGAGCAGGCACAGCGCGGTGACGACGAACCACTTCACGAGCGGCAGGTAGACGAGGACGACCTCGACGCCGGTGATGACGGCGAGGATCATCGCAATCTGGATGAAGATGTGAAACTTGCTCGGCTCGTGGTGACCGGCGGCGGGAGCAGCGGCGGAGGGCATGTTAGAGATACTCCAGGAGATAGACGGCGGTGAAGATGATGATCCAGACGATGTCGACGAAGTGCCAGTAGAGGCCGATCGCCTCGACGTCCCCGGCGTTCTTCTCGCCGAACTCGACCAAGCCGGCCGAGCGACCGAACCAGAACACGAGGGCGAGGGCGGCGGCGCCGACCGTCAGCGGGATGGCCGCGTGACTGACGAAGGCCCCGAAGCTGTGGCCGTAGATGACCTCGATCAGGCCCGGGACCACCCAGATGAACGAGACGCCCATGACCGCGCAGACGGCCGCGAGGTGGAGGAAGTTCCGCAGGAGGCCGTTGCCGTGCGTCGGCTTGAACGTGCGGACGTACATCATGCCCAGCAACAGCACGCCGATGGCGACGTGGGTGCCGTGCGTGCCGGTGAGGGTGTAGAACGTCGAGCCGAAGATGCTGTTCGAAAGCGTCATGTGCTTCGCGTGCACGAAGTGACCGAACTCGTAGACCTGGCCGCCGAGGAAGATGCAGCCGAAGAACATCGTGCCGAGCAGCATGGTGCGGGTGCTCTTCACGTTGCCGCGCTGGATCGCGTTCACCGCGAGCGCCATCAGCAGCGACGACATCAGGAGGATGAACGTCGAGAAGGAGGTGAGCTCGATGTTGAAGACCTGGGTCGGGACCGCGTTGCCCGGGGGCGGGTTGAGGCGGTAGACGAGATGCGTCGAGATCAGCGACCCGAAGAACATGCAATCCGAGGCGAGGAAAGCCCACCAGAGGAGCTTCTTGTTCGGAATGCCGGTCGAGGTCGTGTGGTCGTGGTGATGATCGATGGCCGCGGTGGCCGCTGGGCTGCTCATGTGGTGATCCGGTAAAGCTTAGTGGTGGCCGCCGCGGGACTCGGTGGCGTTGCCCTTTTCATCGAGGTGGAGGTGGTAGCCGCCGGGACCCTCGAGGGACCACAGGTAGCACGAGCAGAGCAGGATCACGCCGCCGGTGATCGCGAGCGGCAGATGCGACGCCAGCATCTGGTTGCCGAACATGACCACGGGGTGGTGCAGCTGGGCGAAGTTGTAGGCGCCGATCAGCAGGCCGGTGGCGGAGAGCAGCGGATACCACGACTGGTCGGGCATATGGATGCCGCCGTGGGACTCCTCCTCCTTCATGTGCGAGGCGCGCTCCTGCTCGATCTCTTCCCGGTGGTGCTTCTCGTACCACCACGGGTCACGGGCGTGGACCGTCGGGATCGCGGCGAAGTTGTGCTCCGGCGGCGGGGACGGGATGGACCACTCGAGCGTGCGCGCGTCCCACGGGTCATTGCCGCACTTCTCGCCCTTGAAGTAGCTGTAGATCAGCACGGCGAAGTAGGTGAAGATGCCGACGCCGAGGAGGTAGGCGCCGACCGAGGCGAACAGGTTGCCCTCGTTCCAGCCCATGTTGGCGTCGTAGGTCCAGGTGCGGCGCGGCATGCCGTTCAGGCCGAGGAAGTGCATCGGGAAGAACGTGCAGTTGAAGCCGACGAAGATGATCCAGAAGGAGAGCTTGCCCCAGAACTCCGGCACCAGGCGGCCGAAGAACTTCGGGAACCAGAAGTGGATCGCCGCCAGCAGCGCGAAGGTCGCGCCGCCGATCAGCACGTAGTGGAAGTGGGCGATGACGAAGTAGCTGTCCTGCTGCTGGGCGTCGGCCGGGGCGGCGGAGTGCATGATGCCCGAGAAGCCGCCCAGCATGAACATCCAGATGAAGCCGAGGGCGAACATCATGGGCGTGCGCGTGACGATGCGGCCGCCCCAGAGGGTGCCGATCCAGTTGAAGATCTTGACGCCGGTCGGGACCGCGATGGCCATGGTCGCGAGCGAGAACGCCGCGGTGGCGATCGTGCCCATGCCGGTGGTGAACATGTGGTGGCTCCAGACGCCGAAGCCGATGAAGCCGATGGCGACGCCCGAGAACACGACGATCGGGTAGCCGAAAAGCGGCTTGCGGGAGAACGTCGGGAGGATCTCCGAGACATAGCCCATCGGCGGCAGGATGAGGATGTACACCTCGGGGTGGCCGAAGACCCAGAACAGGTGCTGCCACAGGATCGGCTGGCCGCCGCCCGACACCTCGAAGAAGTTCGTGCCGAAGTTGCGGTCGAACATCACCTCGACGAGTGCGATGGCGATCGCCGGCAGCGCGAGGATCAGGAGGAAGCTGGTGACCAGCGCCATCCAGGTGAACACCGGCAGGCGCATCATCGTGAGGCCCGGGGCGCGCATGTTGATGATCGTGACGATGAAGTTCAGCGACGCGACGATCGAGGACAGGCCGAGGATCTGCAGGCCGAGGACCCAGAGGTCGGTGGAGAGGTCGGGCGTGAAGACCTTCGAGGTCAGCGGCGCGTAGCCGAACCAGCCGACGTCGGGGGCGCCGCCGAACTGCCAGCTCGGCACGAAGTGGGAGAGCCAGCCGACGTTCAGGAGGATGGCGCCGACGACCCACACCCACAGCGAGAACGTGTTGAGGCGGGGGAAGGCGACGTCGCGGGCGCCGATCTGCAGCGGGATGAGCAGGTTGAAGAACGCGGCGTTGAGCGGCATGACCGCGAGGAAGATCATCGTCGTGCCGTGCATCGTGAAGAGCTCGTTGTAGAGCTGCGCGCTGATGAAGCGGTTGTTCGGGACGATCAGCTGCGTGCGGATCATCAGCGCCTCGAGGCCGCCGATGAGGAAGAAGAGGATGGCG
>CAYMSE010000287.1:0-4999 GCA_964392935.1 uncultured Oleiharenicola sp. | reverse complement strand
CAACGTCGACGGCGCCACCGTCGCGATCGACGGCAAGCCTGCCGGCGTCACGCCGCTCGCCAAGTCCGTCACGTTCACGCGCACCGACAAGTCCGCGCCGTGGCAGCCGCTCGGCGTCACGCTCAGCAAGCCCGACTACCAGAGCGAATCGTTCCGCCTCAGCTACGACAACCCGGCGCCCGCGCCGGTCACCCTGGCGCAGCTCCGCATCGAACGCACGTTCCTCGTCGCGGCCAAGGCCGGCGACGCCGCGATCGAGGCGAACCTCACGCTGGGCGACAAGGAGGTCGGCACCGCCCCGCAGAAGGTGCCGGTGGTGTTCACCCGCGCCGACAAGACCAAACCCTGGCCGACCTTCGTGCTGAAGGCCGAGATCCCCACGATCTACCAGCCCGCGCAGGTCACGCTCGCCGTCGACTCGTTCGACAACATCAGCCTCGCGCTCAAGCCCGTCACCGAGGTGATGGTCACGCTCTACGCCCCCGTCATCGAGATGACCGCCACCGGCGCCCGGCTCACGGTCAACCAGAGCTCCACTGTGGCGACGCTCGACAGCAGCGAGCGCGGCGCCGACATCACCGGCCTCTCGCGCCTCACCCGCTTCAACCGCCGCGACCAGAACCCGAAGGCCCCGCTCCAGGCGGTCAACTCCTACGCCATCACGCCCGACGGCCAGTCGGCCATCCTTTCGCTCACCGCGCAGGACGACAACGGCAAGTACTTCTCCGGCCTCTTCCTCAAGCGCGTCGAGGACGACGGCGGCGGCATCGCCCGGCTCATCGACAACAACAAGCGCTACTACGACTGCGCGCCCGTCATCGCGCCCGACTCGAGCAACATCCTCGTGTTCCAGTCCAACCGCGGCGACCTCTCCAAGCCCGACGTCTTCCGCATCAACTTCACCGACAACCGCACCTCCGGCGGCGTCTCCCGCATCACCAACGACCAGCGCTTCAACTACTCGCCGACCTACACCGACAGCAACCGCGAGGTCGTCTACCTCTCCGTCGAGCCGAACTACCCGCTCGCCCAGCCGCAGCTGAGCACGGTCAAGATGGATGGCGCGCTGCCCACCCAGTTCCAGATCACCGCCGAGGAGGTCAGCCACCGCGAGCCGACCAAGATCTACTTCACCCGTCCCGATCAGTCCAACGGCAAGCGCCAGATCTACTCCGTCGAGCCCGACGGCCGCCTCGAGACCGCCATCGTCTCCGACGACTCGTTCCTCAACGCCAACTGCTTCAACCCCGTCGCCAGCTTCTCCAACCCCGTGCGCATCCTGTTCGTGTCCGACCGCGACGTCGACGACCAGGGACGTCACAACAACAACATCTACGTGATGAACGCCGACGGCTCGCAAATCCAGCAGCTGACGGCCAACGGCTCCGACGACATCCTCCCCGCCTGGTCGCCCACCGATCCCTCCGTGGTCTACTTCCTCTCGAACCGCGGTGGCGCCTACAATCTCTGGCGGTTGCGCATCAAGTAACCCCGTGGCGACGGATACTCCCCTTCCGCAGGCCTGGCTGGAAACGAGCGACGGGCGCATGCTCTGGCTTGACCAGGGCGCCTGCACCCTCGGCCGCGCCGTCGGCTGCACCCATGTCCTCGACTTCCCCGGCATCTCGCGCAGCCACGCGATGCTCCAGCCGGGGCCGAGCGGCGGACACCTCATCGCCGACCTGCGCAGCACCAACGGCACCTACCTCAACGGCCTCCGGCTCGAGCAGGTCGCGGCGCTGAAGGACGGTGACAAGGTCGAACTCGGCGACGTCGCGCTCATCTACCGCTGCCAGCAGTCCGCCGGGGCGGGCGCCGACGCCGGGGCGACCTCCGTGCTCATCCACTCGGGCAAGTGCTGGCTCCTGCTCCTGGACATCATCGGCTATACCGCGCACGTCCAGCGCGTCGGCGCCGAGGCGGCCTCGGCCGACTTCAAGAAGTGGCTGGAGCTGGTCCGCCCCGTCCTCCTCCGCTCGGGCTGCACGATCAACGCCTACCTCGGCGACGCGCTCTTCGGCTACTGGCGCCAGGACCGCCATGCCGTCGCCGCGGTGGCCGGCGCGCTGCGCGAGCTTGTCGCGCTCCAGGGGGCGAGCCCGCGCCCGTTCCGCATTCTCCTGCACCAGGGCAGCGTGCGCATCAGCGGCGGCCTGCAGGGCGAGTCGCTGGCGGGTTCCGACGTGATCTTCCTCTTCCGCATCGAGAAGTCCACCAAGCCGCTCGGCTCGACCTGCGTGCTGAGCGAAACCGCCGCGACATCCCTGAACCTCGCCGGCGAGGCGCGCGACCTCGGCCGCCACCCGGTGAAGGACTACGAGGGCACGCACCAGTTCTACGGGCTGGGCGGCGCGGGGAGTTAGGGCGGTTTCAAGAATCTCGTAGCCGCTCCTGTAGGTCGGGCTTTACGCCCGACAGTCGGGGATGAACCCCGACCTACACGGGATGGCGGCTGCAACTTTACCTAAACGGCCCTAGGCGTCGTTGGTTATCGGTCGTGGGAGCCGAGACGGCGCGACCGGGCGCGGTCTCCCCGGCACCGACAACTCCTACCCCGCCACGCCGCTCCGCCGCGCGGCCACCGCCCACTGGTAGAGCTCCACGTATTTCTCGGCGCTGGGCCGCCACGAAAAGTCCTGCGCCATCGCCCGCTGCTGGAGGGCCGCGATGGCCGCCGGGCGGTCGTACCAGGTGGCGCAGGCCCAGCCGATCGTGTCGGCCAGCGCGCGCGCCGACGCGTCGTTGAACATGAAGCCGGTGCCCGCGTCGCCGCCCTCGACGTAGTTCTGCACCGTGTCCACCAGCCCGCCCGTCGCGCGCACGATGGGCAGCGTGCCGTAGCGCATGGCGTACAGCTGGGTGAGGCCGCACGGTTCGGAGCGGCTCGGCATGACGAAGAAGTCGGAGCCGCCCTGGATAAGCCGCGCCAGCCGCGGGTCGAAGCCGAGCGACACGCCGAAGCGTCCGCGGTAGGCTTCCCCCGCCCACGAAAAGGCGTTCTCCAGCCGCTGGTCGCCGCTGCCGAGCAGCACCACCTGGATTTCCATCCGGTCGAGCACGCCGGGCAGGGCCTCGGCGAGCAGGTCGAGTCCCTTCTGCGCCGCGAGCCGCGCCACCACGCCGAACAGCGGCAGCCGCGCCGAAATTTCGAGGCCGAAACGTTCCTGCAGCCGGCGCTTGCACGCGGCCTTGCCGGCCAGGTCGGTCGCCGAGTACCCCGCCGGCAGCGCCGAGTCGTGCGCGGGGTTCCAGGACTCGTCGTCGATGCCGTTGAGGATGCCGACGAGGTCGCCCGCCCGGTACCGCAGCACGGCGTCGAGGCCGAAGCCGCCCTCGGCGGTCTTGATCTCGTTCGCGTAGGTCGGGCTGACGGTCGAGAGCTTCGTCGCGTGCCACAGGCCGACCTTCATCAGGTTGACGCCGCCGTCGTGCGCGAGGCTGTTGCGCCCGAGTTCCTCCCACGGCAGCCGGGCGAAATTCACCACGCGGTCGGGCACGTACCCCTGGTACTCGAGGTTGTGGATCGAGAACACCGTCGCCGCCCGGCCCAGCGGGGTATGCCGCAGGGTGGTGTTCAACATCAGCGGCAGCAGCCCGGTCGTCCAATCGTGGCAGTGGATGACGTCGGGAATCCAGTCCAGCTGCTGGCAGAGCGCCAGCGCCGCGCGGCAGAGGAATGCGAAGCGCTCGCCGTTGTCCCCGTGCGCCCCCCACGGCCCGGTGTACACCTCGGGCCGCGCGAAGTGGTGGTGGTTCTCGAGGAAATACGCCGGCACTGCCGACCCCGGCAGCACCGTCTCCCAGGTCCGCGCCCACTGGGTCTCGACGCCGACGTCCACGCCCAGCGGCTCCGCGCGCGCGCGCCAGTCGCCGACGCGCTTGACCGAGCCGTAGGCCGGGCACACCACGCGCACGTCGTGGTCGAGCCGGGCCAGTTCCTTCGGCAGCGCGCCGACCATGTCGGCGAGGCCGCCCACCTTGACGAACGGCTCGACTTCGGGGGTGACGAAAAGGATGCGCAAGTTCGCCATGCGGGCCGTCAGTCGAGCCGATGAATTTCGCTTTGCCCAGACCAAACTCCGGCGACCCGGGCGCGGCTCACGGGAGCTTGCCAGCCCGGAGGCCCAGAAGCACCGTCGGCCCCATGCGAACCGACCGACCGAACGGCGCGACCGAACTCCCGGCGGCCGGGCGGCACGGACTCTGGCTGGCCTTGGGCACCGTGCTGGTCTGCGCCGTCATCGGCGCGTGGCCGGGAATCATGGACCTGGCCGGGGTCGGCCACGGCGGCCAGTGGTTCCGGGACGCCAATGCCGTGCTCCGGTCGGTGGCCGCGCACCGGCATGGCATCGTGCCGGACGGCGCCGGCCCGGATATCCCGCTGCACAACTACACGCACTGGTGGTTCGCGCTCGCTCCCACCGGCCTCTCGGGACTCGACACGTGGTGGTTCGGGACGCTCATCGACGGCGTTGCCCTCGTCACCCTCTGGCTCGTGGCTCGCCCGCGCACGACGGCCGAGGTCGCTTGGACGCTCGTCGTCTTCGCGTCGCCCCCGATCGTGCTCGGTCTCAACCGCGCCAATGTCGACCTGCTGTTCTTCGGCCTGCTGACGCCCTGCGTTTCCGCGGTCCAGTCGCGTCGGAGCGGGGTGCGTATCCTGGTCGCCCCGCTGCTGCTCGCCTTTGCCACCGGCCTGAAATACTACCCGGCGGCCGGTGCGCTCGTGCTGCTCGGCGTGCGTCCGCCCCGCGACCGCCGTTTCGCCCTGGCCGTCGCGGCGGTGCTCCTCACGACCGTCATCGCCGACGTCATCCCGGACGTCGCCCTCTACGCCTCCAGTTTCTCCACCTCCGGCTTCCTCACCTTCTCGACCTCGTTCGCAGCACTCCTCTTCCGCCCGATCTCGAACATCTGCCTCCGGCTCTTCGGCTTCGACCGGGTGCTGGTGTGGAGTGCCGCCGCGAGCGCACTGACGGTCGCGGGCTTCGCGCTGATC
>CAYMSE010000286.1:0-12742 GCA_964392935.1 uncultured Oleiharenicola sp. | reverse complement strand
TGGGCGGTGGCCGGGACGAGCGCGGCGAGGGCCGCGACCGCAGCGAGCAGGCTGGCGCTCGCGGGAAACGTTTCGGTAGAACGTTTGACGAATCGGGGTGCAGTGGTGGGGTTCATAGGAAGGTTCAAATTTTCCGCCGGGCGGATCGACTCTCTGGCGACGCGACGCTCAGTCTCGCGGTTCGCGGCCTTCGCCGGCTGTCGCCGGGCGGACATCAATGCGGCGGATCTCGCCGCCCAGGAAAAACACCGCGCCGACGCCGAGCGGCACGAGCGCCGTGCCCATCAGGAACACGGGCACATAGCTGATCCGGCTCAGCACGGGCACGAGCCACGTGCTGAACACAAGCACACCGAGCACGGCGCTCATGCCGCCGATGCCCGCGACGGTCCCGACCGACTTGCCCGCGAAGCAGTCGCTTGGGACGGTCTGGACGTTGTTGATCATCACCTGGAATCCCGCGAGCACCAGGGCCATCGCCAGGACCGCGGCCAGCGGCGTGGCCGCGAACGCCGCCGCCACGAAGCCCGGCAGCGTGAGCGCACCGCCGATCAGGATCGCCCGCTTGCGCGCCCGATCGACCGACCAGCCCTGCGCGAGCCAGTGTCCGGAAATCCACCCGCCGCCGAGGCTGCCGATGATGGCACCGAGATAAGGCACCCACGCGAACATCCCGATCGACTTCACGTCGAACTGGAATCGGTCCGCGAGGTAGATCGGCAGCCAGTTGACGAACAACCACCAGATCGGATCGAGGAAGAACCGCGACACGACCAAGCCCCACGCCTGCCGGTGCGAAAACAACTCGCGAACGGTGGCGTGCGCGCCGTCTGGTTCCACGGTGGAGCGGGCTGACGCCAGCCTGCCGGCCTTGTCGGCGGACGCGGTTGGCGAGGCAAGCGGGTTGAGGTCAACCCGCTCCGCCCCTGCAGCCGGGGTCGACGTCCCCGGCTCGCCCGTACCCAGGATATGCCGCCGCTCTTCCTCGTTCACCCACGGGTGTTTCTCCGGACCCGCCCGCAGCAGGATCCACCACGGCACGAGCCAAAGCATGCCCAGTCCGCCGACGACCACGAAGGTCGCGCGCCAGCCCAGCCAGGCGAACAGCAGCGCGATCAGTGGCGCGGAGACCACGGCGCCGAGGGACGCCCCCGCGTTGAAGATGCCCTGGGCCAGCGCCCGCTCGTGACGCGGGAACCACTCGGCGACGGCCTTCGTCGCGCCCGGCCAGTTGCCCGCCTCGCTCGCGCCCAGCACGCCGCGCGCGGCGATGAGACTGACGATGCCCCGCGCGAGTCCGTGCGCCGCGCAGGCCAGCGACCACACGCTCACCGACAGCACGAAGCCGAAGCGCGTGCCGACCGCATCGAAGATGCGCCCGGACACCGCCTGGCCGAGCGCGTAGCAGATCATGAAACCCGAGACGATGGTCGCGTACTGCTCCTTGGTCAGCTGCGCGTCGCGCGAGATCGCCGGCCACATCACGGCCAGCGACGTGCGGTCGACGTAGTTGATCACCGTCGCGACGGCGATCAACCCGATGACCCACCAGCGGAGATGTGTGCGGCCCGTCATGCGTTCAGCCTCGCGGCACGAAATCCTCGCGCATCGGCGTGAAGACATCCACCAACACGCCCGCCTCGAGCGCCACGACGCCGTGCTTCACGTGCGGTGGAATGTAGTAGAAATCACCCCCGCGCTGCTCGCGCGTCTCGTCCCCGATGTGCACCGTGAATCGTCCGCTCCTGATGTAGGTGATCTGCACGTGCGGATGCGAATGGATGTCGCCGACGGCGCCCGCCTGGAATTCGACGTACACCGCCATGAGTTCCGGCCCGTAGGCCATGACCTTGCGGCGCACGCCCCCGCCCCGCTCCTCCCACGGAACTTGATCAAAAGCGACGAAGAGCTGCTCGGGTTGCACGAAGGAGTTCATGTGACGGGGATTCCTGGGTGGAACGCGCTGACCCCAGCGCGTTTCTTCCTGCCGGCTGCGCTCGCATCCCGAACCAGCGGCTTGGGGTCAAGCCGCTCCACCTGTGCTTCGGTGCCGTGGTCGGGGCTCATTTCCGGATCAGCTTCGCACCGCCGCTCCATTCGAAGGTCTCGCCGCCCGCTTCCACGCGGTGCCTGCCGTCCGGGTCCGCGCGGTTCGCGATTAGCAGCGTCCATGCGAGTCCGCCTTTGCCGGCGATCGTCACGACGGTCCCTTCGTCGCTCGCCGCGACCACGGTCACGCGCTCGATGTTCGGGAATCCGCCGCTCGTGAATTCCTTCGTGCCATCCCAGATGCCGTGCGGCTCGAGCACGCTCGCGAAGACCTGGTTCGCCGCGCGCGTCCGCAGCAGGAAACCGGGCTCGTTGCGCAGGTTCTGGTTCGGATCGTTCGCCCCGATGCGGACGAGCACGAGCCTGGTGTTCTCATCCGCCGCGCTCGTGACCGTGTAGTAGCGTCCGCCGTTGAACCACGTGAACTGCACGGGGCCCTTGGCCGCGCCGTCGCCTTCCCGCCAAAGGTGCTGGTAACCGTGCGCCGTCCCGAGCGGGTGCCGCTCGGTTGGGTTCATGGCCACGGCCACGTTGGTCTGGAGGAACTGTCCCTGGTACCAGAACGGCAGGTCGTAGTCGTGCTCCTGCGCCGAGGTGGCGCGGACCACATCGATCACGACCGGGAACGCCAGCTTCGCGTCCCGCACCAGCGCGACGGTTCGTTGCATCGCGACCCCGGGCACCGCGGTCGTGTCGCGCGCGCTCACCACCTGGAAGTCGGGGTCGTCCGCGGAGAAGAAGTGTCGGTCGGAATGCTGGTGCTCGCCCTTGGCGTAACTGCCGCCGTACTGGGTCGCGCGGTCGACCACCAGGGCGTTGTGCGCCACGGTTTGCTTGGCGTAGGTCTTGTTCTCCGGGAGATAGCGCCCGCCCCACTTTTGCTCGATGTTCAGGAACCGCGCCGAGCCGTAGTCCGAGAGGATTTCCCGCCCCTGGTCGTAGTAGATCAGGCTCAGCTTGTCGAAGTGCCCGTGCTCCATGCCGAAGGTCGAGTACTTGAGCAAGGCGAGCGACTCCGACGCCCCGGACGCCGCGCGCAGCACGCCGACGCCGCCCGTGTGGCCGTCCGGTCCGTCGCGATACTCGACGCTCGTGTAGGCATACCCCGGCGGATTCGGCGTCACGGCCAACGCGCGCGCGACTTCGAGCCCGTTGGCGCTGAGCGTCACGCCCTGCTGGCGCGCCGCGACGGACAGCAGCCGCGGGTCACGGCCGTAACGGGCGTACGCGGTGTCCACGGCCAGCAGCACTTCGGGCGACTGAATATTCTTCTCCTTCAGCGCGTCGTTGAACGGAATGAATTCACCGTTGCGGTTCGTCAGCTGGAGCAGCGAGTGCAGGGCCTTGCCCAGCACGCCGTCGCGCCGCGCGAAGATCTGCAGCTCGGGCTGGTTGTGCTCGATCACCTGCGCGAACACATAGAACGGCATGATCACGTAGCGCGCGTAGTACGGTCCCTCGACGTAGTAGCCGTCCGGCGCGTAGAGCTCGTCCAGCTGGCGCAGGTACCCGCCGTGGCCGTCCTGCTTCGAGCCGCGCAGCGCCTTGTTCACCATTTCCCGATCACCCATCACGTAGCCCGCCATGCCGACGGCCGTGGCCGCCCAGGTGCCGTGGTTGTGGATGCGATCGAATTCCTCGGCGCGTTCGTCCGCGAGGAAATGCGCCATCGGCCGGAAGATGTTCCCTTCGTACCGCGCGCGCTCGGCGGGCGTTAGCGTGTCGTAGATGCAGTCGTAGGCCTGCGTCACGTGCACGAGCCACACGCACTCGTTGAGGCTCTGCCAGAAGAGGCGCCCGGGCGACGAACTGTTCGCCGCCGGATGACGGCCGAGCGTCGGATAGAGGTCCGCGTACTTCTCGAGCAGCGCCTTCACGAAGGCCGCGTAGCGCGCCTCGCCCGTGACCTGGTAGAGGAAGCCGGCGAGCTGCATCTCGGCGTAGTTGGCCTTGTGCCGCTCGTGCGTGAAGCCCGCCGCGTCCGCCGGCACCGGCACCACGATCGGCGCCGCCAGCGCGCGCTCGATCCGCGCCTTTGCCTGCGCCAGCTCCGCATCGAACAGCGGCGCCTGGCCCAGCCCCGCGCGGATCGCCTGCACCTCCACGGGCGTGAGCAGCAGGCAAGGATGCGTGGTGGCCGACGCGGAGAGCGCGAGGCCGCACGCCAGGACGAGGTGGCACGCGCCGACCCCGACGCGTCGCGGGATGCGCGCCGCCCAAACCCAAACCAGCGTCTTGGGGTCAAGCCGCTCCACCAAGTTGCCGAATGACGATTTCGCCGTACGCATCGTCTTACGCGAAGAAGATCCCACCGTTGATCTCGAGCGACTCGCCGTTGACGAACGACGACTCCGGTCCCGCGAGGAAGGCCACCGCGTTGGCGACCTCCTCGGCGCGCCCCTCGCGGCCGAGCGGCGTCAACCCCGCGACGCGCTGCCGCACCTCGGGCTTGGTGAACGTGTCGTGGAATTTCGTCGCGATCATGCCGGGGGCGATCGCATTCACCCGGATGCGGCGCCCGGCGAGTTCCTTCGCCATTGCCCGCGTGAAGTTGGACACGCCCGCCTTGGCCGACGCGTATGCGCTCGCGCCCGCGCCGCCGCCGTCGCGCGCCGCCTGCGAGGAGAAGTTCACGATCGCCGCGCCGTCGCGCAGGTGCGGCAGCACCGCCTTCGTCACGAGAAACACGCTTTTCAGGTTCAGGGCGATCACCTCGTCCCAGAACGCCTCGTCCATCTCGGTGATCGTCTTCCGCGCAACCAGGCCGCCGGCATTGTTCACGAGGATGTCGATCCCGCCGTCGCCGGCGTCACGCGCCGCCTGCACGACGCGCGCGAGTTCGGACGCCTTCAACACGTCGCCTTGGGCGAGCACGCCCTTGCCGCCCTTGGCCCGCACCTGGCGCAGCGTCTCATCCGCATCGGCCTGGTTGCTGCGGAAGTTGATGACGACCGTCGCGCCGAGCTCGGCAAGACGTACGGCGACCGCGCGCCCGATGTCGCGCGCGCCGCCCGTGATGAGGCCAATCTTTCCAGTGAGTTCAGCCATGGTGCAAAAAGGGGTAACAAGGTCTTTTGGTGCGGGCAAACCCGCCTGATCTGGCCCGTTTGAGTAGTGCTCCACTCACTCGTGTCAATCGTTTTAGTGTATCGTTTGACTTCTTTTCCGGGAACGCCTCCCTTTTTGCACGGTGGCGATCAGCTCTCATCGCCTCTATGAAAGCCCCAGACTCTCAACATGCCGCTATCACGGTGTCAGCCGCCCGTATCCGTCCCGCGCCGACCGATTCGACGATGGATGGTGAACGTCAAATGTAGCATCCGGACCCGCTCCTCGCTCCCCGCTCCGGTGGACGTTGAGCGTTCAATGTTGGACGTTGGACGTTGAGCCCCCCTCCGCCATCCCTCGCCTTCACTCCCCGCCAACCGCGCACCGGTCCAAATCACAAGCGCGCCGTGCTGCCCCGCAGCACCAGCTCCGGCTGCAAAGTCACGTTCGCGGGCACGTCCTGGTTCTTCCCTTCCATGCGGCCGATGAGGAGATCCACCGCCGACTTCATCAGCTGGTCGAGCGGCTGGCGGACGGTGCTCAGCGGGGGATGCATGATGCGACACAGGTGGATGTCGTCGAAGCCCACGACCGAGACGTCCTCCGGCACGCGCCGGCCAAGCTCGCGCGCGCCGGCATAGACCCCGACCGCCGTCATGTCGTTGATCGCAAAGAACGCCGTCGGCGGATTCGGCAGCTTCAGCAGCGCCCGCGCGGCGGCGCGGCCGATGTCCGTCGCCTCCTCCTCGCCCTCGGACGCGTTCACGTTCTCCATCCAGATGAGCTCCTTCACCGGCTCGATGCCCGCGGCCTGGAGCGTCGCGCGATAGCCGTCGAGCCGGTCGCGCCGGCTGGCCGAAATCACCGAGCCCGACACGAAACCGATGCGGCGGTGTCCGAGCTCGAGCAGGTGCGACACGGCCAGCTTTGCGCCAAGCGCGTTGTCCACGCGCACGCTGTCCATCTTCACGCCCTCGGACTCGTCGGCCAGCCGGTCAAAGGCCACGACCTGCAGCCCGCGTTTCATCACGCGGCTCAGGTGCTTCAGCGACAGCGGCGACGAGCCCAGGATGACGCCGCGGATGCCGCGCTCGAGCATCGACTCGACGTAACCCTGCTCGCGCTCCGGCACGCGCTCCGCGTTGCAGAGCAACACCTGGTAGTTCTTCCCGCGCGCCGCGTGCTCCACGCACCGCGCGAACTCGCCCCAGAACGGATTCGCCACCGTCGGCACCACCAGCCCGATCGTGGGCACGAAGCCCGTCTTGAGCGCCCGCGCCATCTGGTTTGTCGAGTAGCCCAGGTCCGCCACCGCCTTCATCACCCGTTCGAAGGTGTCCGGACGCATCCGGTCGGATTTGCCGTTGAGGACGAGGGAAACCGTCGAGGCGGACACCCCCGCCTGCTTGGCGACATCGTGGATGGTGACGCGGCCGATGGGCTGATTGGGCATGGGAGCGGGGATAAAGCGATATGCCCCAAGCGAAAAGCTTTAAGCGCCGCGCTCCCGCGTCTCGCTTTGGAGGTCGAGCCATCAGCTCCACATTTGAGCGCACACAAAGCAGCCAAGCAGCAAGGCCGCACAATCAGCCGCAAAGAGCCACGAAAAGCGCGAACAAGAATCCAGCCCCTCGCCACACCACGCCCAGCTCTGGACTCTAGACTCACAGCCCCAACCTACGCCGTGAGCGCTGAACGTTGGGTGTTGAGCGCTGGACGTCGCTCTCTCCCCTCCGATCCCGTCCGAACGGCCACACTTAATGCCGGCGGTGTGCAACAGAAAATCAGCGCTTCTGCTACGTTCGCGGCGCGACGCGTATCGGATTTACCGCGTGTCATAAGCCGCAAAGCTCCGGCCACCCTGCCTCGACCGATCCACGCCTCGGACCGAGTTTCCCCGCCGCCGTCCCCCGGACGTCCGGCATCGCACACCCACTGAATCGATCGATGCGCGCCCTGCGCGCCCACCATGAAAAGACTCCTCACCCTCGCGCTCCTTGCGAGCGTTCTCTCCCTCCCGTTGACCGCCGCCGACACCCCGAAGGCCGCGTCAAGCGTGCTCAGCACGTACCGCGTGTTCCCGAAGAGCGGGCACGACGGCGCCCTCAAGGCCGCCGTCGCCGCCCACGCGACCAAGTTCCACAACGGCGACTGGAAGTGGCGCGTCTACGAAGTGCTCACCGGCCCCGACTCCGGCTCCTACCAAATCAACGAGGGTCCGGCGTCCTGGAGCGCCAACGAGAGCCGCGGCGACCTCGGTGCCGACCACATGCAGGACTACGAGACGAACATCGCGCCCCACGTCGAGAAATCCACGCCGGAGACCTACCTGGAATACAAGGCCGACGCCAGTTCGGTCGCGGCCGCCCAATGGTCGACCAAGGCTGTGGTGACCCACTACTACGTGAAGCCGGGGCGTGGCCCGGCGTTCTTCGACACGCTGAAGAGCCTGAAGACCACCTGGGAAAAACTGGGCTACAACGTCGTCGTCTGGCAGCCGGTCGGCTCGGGCGAGCCGCAATACGTCATCGTCCGCCGCTTCAAGAACGGTTGGAAGGACTACGACGAGAGCACCGGCAGCGTTAAGGAGACCTACGAATCGATCCACGGCGCCGGCTCCTTCGACAAGCCCCAGGCCGACCTCACGGCCAACGTCGAGCGCATCGTCGCCGAGTTCATCGAATACCGCCCCGAGCTGAGCGCAAAGTAAGCGCACCTCCGCCCCGCGCTGCCGTCGCCTCCCTTGCGTTGCGGTGCCATCGCCGCAATCGGTCACGAGCCCGCCGCCCCACGCCGGCGGGCTTTTTGCGTCCACTCTGGAGGTCAAGCCGTCAGCTCGACGCCCTCGACCCCGCAACCCGCCGCGCCAATCGCGCGGCCTCCACTTCCCTGCCGTTCTGAGTCGTACGAAGAATCCAGAGGGTATTTACCACGGAATACTCGGACTACTCAGAGAGGGAATCCGAGTGCCGGGCCGGCCGCGCTCCAATCTCTCCGTTCCCTCCTGCGAGAATGATTCGGCCCTTTGCGTCTCCGCGCCTCTGCGTGAGACCCAAACCCGATCCTATCCGCACGAAGTGCCGGTCCCACCAAGCTTCGTGTCTTCGTGCCTTCGTGGTGAGATCGCCAAGACCACTAACCACGGATTGCACGGATAACACGGATTGAACGAAGCCACGCTTCTCTCGGTTCCTCCTGTGCCGAGCAACGATGCTTCGCGCCTTCGTGACTCTGTGATGAAATCGATCGGAGCACCAACCACGGAACACACAGAATACACGGAAAGAGCGATAAGGGTGACGGGCTATTCGTTCTTCGTTCTCTAAGTTCCCTCCTGTGAGAATGGCTCGGCTCACCTTCCGCCGCCCCGGCGCGCGTCCCTCCCAAAAGCAAAAAGGCCCGCCGAAGCGGGCCCCTGATCTCAAGCTCTGGACTCTAGACTCTAGGCTCTAGACTCCCTCACCGGCGCCAGTGCCCGCTGTGTCCGCCGTGCCCGCCGCCGTGGTAGTGGCCGCCGCCGTGCCAGTGATGGCCGGAGACGTAGCCAATGCCCAGGCCGATGGTGAGCGGTGCCCAGAAATCATACCACGGATCGCTGTAAACGACGCGGGTGCGGTAGTACGGGCCGCGGTCGACATAGACGACCTCGGGCTCGGTCGTGACGACCTCGCGCCGGGTGACTTCCATGCGCGCGCCGCTGACGCGGTCGCTGCGCTTGTCCGCCGACAACAGCGCATAGCCGAGCGTGGCCGTGTGGCCGTCCGGATATTGGTACGAGACAATCACGCGGTCCGACAGCTTGTCGACGCGCAGGACCGTCAGGCCGTTGGCCTTGGCGTCCTGCATCAGCTCGTCGGGCTCCGGGAGGAACGTGAGGTAAACATAGTGGTCCACCGCGGGCAAAGCCGGGGAAGGAACCTCCGCCGCGCGCGCGCCCAACGACAGGGCGGCAGCGGCGAGAAGGGCGAGGAAGGTCTTGGTTTTCATACGCAGCGAAAGGTCAGGTTGATATCAGACCGCGATCCGGGGAATTTGTGCCATCAGCAATTCCCGACCAACCAACGATGCTCGTGGTTCGCCCCGGCGCAAGCGGTCGCAGCCGCGAAGCCGGGCGCCGGCCCTCCAGGGCGGGATGGGCCCCCGGGCCGGCCGCACGTCAGCTCTAGACAATCCGCCACTTCGAACTTAACTCTCCCTTCCTGCCCTCTGCCACCCCCTGAATGTTGAGCGTTGAACGTTGAATGTTGAACGCTTCGCGTTTCCCCCACCCGCCTTTCGCCTCCGCCAAATCATAAATCATCAATCCCTAATCACAAATCATCCGACCCCCTCCTGCCATGTCCCGCACCACCTCCGGCCGTTCCCGTCTCTATGATAGCGTTGTCGACACGATCGGCGACACGCCCTGCATCCGCGTCAACCACCTCGCCCCGGCGCACGTCCGCCTGTACGTGAAGGCCGAGTTCTTCAACCCGGCCTCGTCGGTGAAGGACCGCCTCGCCATCAGCATCATCGAGGAGGCCGAGCGCACCGGCGCGCTGAAGCCCGGCCAGACCGTCGTCGAGGCCACCAGCGGCAACACCGGCATCGGCCTCGCGATGGTGTGCGCGGCCAAGGGGTACCCGCTCGTCGTGACGATGGCGGACAGCTTCTCGATCGAGCGCCGCAAGCTCATGCGCTTCCTCGGCGCCAAGGTCGTGCTCACGCCGCGCGCGGCGAAGGGCATGGGCATGTACCAGAAGGCGCGCGAGCTGGCGGACAAGAACGGCTGGTTCTTCGCCGGCCAGTTCGAGACCTCGGCCAACGCCCTCATCCACGAGAACACCACCGCCCGCGAGATCCTCGCCGACTTCAAGGGCCGGAACCTCGACTACTTCGTGTCCGGTTACGGCACCGGCGGCACCGTCACGGGCGTCGCGCGCGTCCTGCGCAAGGAGCGTCCGCAGACCAAGATCATCGTCAGCGAGCCCGCCAGCGCGGCGCTCCTCACCAGCGGCCAGCCCCAGCAGCGCATCGCCGGCAACGCCCCCGCCGGCAGCCATCCCGCGTGGACGCCGCACCCGATCCAGGGTTGGACGCCGGACTTCATCCCGTACGTCCTGCAGGAGGCCGTCGACAAGAAGCTCTACGACCAGGTCGTGACGATCGCGGGCCCCGTGGCCATCGAGTGGTCGCGGAAGCTCGCGCAGAAGGAAGGCATCTTCACCGGCATCTCCGGCGGCGCCACCTTCGCCGTCGCCCTGCAGGTCGCCGAGAAGGCGCCCAAGGACTCCGTCATCCTCTGCATGCTCCCCGACACCGGCGAGCGCTACCTCTCGAGCCCTCTCTTCGAAGGCATCGCCGAGGACATGAACGCCGATGAGAAGGCGCTGAGCCAGAGCACCCCCGGCTTCCAGATGTAATCTCAAACATTGGCACCGTCGGCGTTCGAGCAATCGTCTCGACGCCACCTGTAGGGGCGGACCTCGTGTCCGCCCTTCTGCTTTGGCCAAGCGACAACCTCACGCAAATCCGCCAAGCCGCGAAGTGCAGCAGCAGCCTAAGTCGCCGACCCCGGATCGCCGTCGCCACAGTGACGGCAACGAAGACATTGGCCACAAAGAAACACGAGAAGCACAAAAACCACCCCACCCGGCACCGTCCGCTCTGGACTCTAGACTCTCAGCTCTAGACTACGCCCTGTCCGTTGAGCGTTCGACGTTGGACGTTGGATGTTCATCGCAACCCGTCTCCGCTAGACTCTGGATCTCAGCTTCAGGCCCATTCCCTCCTGAACGTTGAGAGTTCGAACTTGGCTATTGGCCGTTCGCTCCGACCAAACCCAACCACTCCTTAGCTTCCCACTGCCAGCTTCGGTGGCGGCGCATCCTTTCGTTTGGGAAACGTTCCGGTGGCGGCGAGCACGGCCAACCCGACCGCCGCGGCGCCGAACGTGACCGCGAGCCCGAACGAGCTGAAAACGCCCAGGAATGGGCCGAGGAACGAGCCGTGGGTTATCTCGAAGGACAGCTTCCCGTCGAAGCCGCCGGTCACGATGCGGTATTCTCCGGGTGCCGCCGCCTTGAACCGCACGAGCGACACCTTCTGGCCCGCATTCGTCGACGAACTCATGGTGCCGTCGGCCACGAGCTCGACGGTGTGCCCGTCGCGCTCCACGCGCAGCCGAGTGCCGGCCGGGAGCAGCGGTTTCGCCACGCGGTACTCGTCGTCGACGACCCCGACGCACCGGTGCCAGATCGTATAGTCGCCGGCGACCGGCGCATGGAAGACGAAGTCGCCGGGCCCGCTGAACACCGCATCCGGCGGCACCAGTAGCTTCTTGAATCCGACATAGCACCCCCACCCCGCGACGAGACACACCACCAAAGCCAAGGAAGCCGGAAAGTACCGCATGCCGACACCAATGCCCCGTCCCCATCTGGAGGTCGAGCCATCAGCTCGACACGCCACTCGGCCTCAAACCAGATCAACGCGGAGAACGCGAAGAACACGGAGCGAGGGACAAACTTTCCTGGCCCGGACCTTCCCACCTTTGCACAGGAGGCAACGAAGAGAACGGAGCTTCCTGTCCCCGTCATTCTGAGCCGTGCGAAGAATCCAGCGAGACAACCACGGAACACACGGAAGGGATTCTGAAAACGTTGAGGGTTGAGTGTTGAGGGATGAGCGCTGGATGCTCGTCTGCGTCCGCTGTCCCAGCTCCGGACTCCAAACCCTCAGCTCTGGGCTTAATCCAGGCCGTTGGACATTGAGCGTTGGATTCTCGTCCACGCCCGTTGTCCTCGCTCCAGACTCTCAGCTCGCGGCAACATCCTGGAAGTTGAGCGTTGAACGTTGGGTGTTCGATGTTGCCCGCCCTCCCCCTCTCCGCTCTGCTGCCTCGGGCCCCGCGCCGGACGGACCATTCGGCACCAGTCTGTTTCCATGCGCCGTCTCCTCCTTCTCCTGTGCCTCGCCCTCCCGGGTGGCCTCCTCGCGGCCGACCCGGCGCCGGTCGCCCTCCGCCACGAGACGCTCACGCTGACCGACGGACGCGTCCTCCACCAGGTAACTATCAAGTCCTACGACGCGCGCACCGGGAAGCTCCTGCTCCTCGCGGACGGCAAGGCCCTGTCGCTGCCGATCGCACTCGTGCCCGAGCCGCTGGCCGCGCAGCTGAAGGACGGCGCACCCAAAGCGGGCGGCACCACCTCCTCGACCGCCGAGCGCGTCGTCTACGCACCGGTCGTCCTCCCCAACGGACCCGGCGGCGCGCCGAAGGTCATGGCCCACGCCGTGCTCACCGCGGAGCAGAAACTGCAGGGCCACAAGGACAGCGCCCGACTCGCGGCGCGCAACCAGACCCTCTCGAAGTACTGGACCGGCAACGTGCGAAAGGTTGAGATCCGCCGCTGCGAGCCCGACGAGCCCGTCGCCGCCGAGGGCTGGATCGACCGCTACAAGACCCGCGTCGCCGTCACCTACGACTGCCTCGACGCCGCCGGCGTCTCGCTCAGTCAGGGCACGATCCGCTACGAAATCACCACCGAGTTTCCGCCCAACCGCTCCAACGCCGGCATCCTAAACTGCGTCGAACTCAAGTAGCCCGCATCCGCCGACCCTCATTCCCATGCTCCGTCCTGACCTCCGCCTCGCCCTCGGCCTG
>CAYMSE010000285.1:0-3645 GCA_964392935.1 uncultured Oleiharenicola sp. | reverse complement strand
CCATGAAGTCATGGACCTGGCGGTCCGGACCGATCGCCTGCTGGCGCAGTTCTTCCAGTTCCTCGAGCGCCGCGTGGGCCTGCGGAATTGCCTCATCGTGCTCACGGCGGACCACGGCACCGCGCCGATGCCCGAGCGCGTCCACGCCCTGCGGCCGGCCATTCCGGCCGGGCGCTACGACCGCGCCCAGGTGCTCGCGGACTGCGAAGCGGCCCTCGTCGAGAAATTCGGCGCGCCGGCCGGCGGCGGCCGGGGGTTGGTGGAGGACGAGCACTCGATCCGGATCGTGCCCGCGGTCCGGCGGGAAAAGGGCGTCGCCGCCCCGGCGGTGCAAGCGGTGGTGCGCGAGGCGCTGCTGAAAATCGACTTCGTGGAGGCCGCCTACACCCGCGACCAGCTGGAGCGCGGAGACGTGAACGACGAGGCGGGCCGGATGATGCTGCTCAGCTTCAATCGCGCGCGCAGCGGGGACGTCCTGTACCAGACGAAACCCTACTATTTCAGCCGGGCGACCGGATCGAACCATGGCACGCCCTACAACTACGACACCCACGTCCCGCTGCTGTGGTTCGGATCCGGCGTGCAGCCCGCGCGCCATGCCGAAAAGGTCGGCGTGGACGACCTGGCGCCGACGCTCGCCCGCCTGCTCGGGTTGCCCGCGCCGCCGCGCAGCACCGGCCGGGTGCTCGACCTTGGGCGCTGAGCGCGCCGCCGGCGCTGGCACGGCGGTCATGCTCGCGTCACCCAAACGTCACCGGAGTTTTCCCGACGCGTGGTATACGCTATACTCTGCCGAAGCTGGTCAGGCCGACGGTGAGCTCTTTCCCTGCGGAATCGCCGCGTCGTCACCCTTTGGCCGCCCCGGGCCAGCAAGGCCGGCGAGATTTGATCACCCTGTCAAATGAACAACCCAAGCTCCCCGCAGATCCTCCGCGCAGCCGTGCTCGCACTGCTTGCTTCCTCCGTGACTTCCTTGCCGGCCCAGACCGCCGCCGGTGCCCCCGCCTCCCTCCGCACCGAGGGGCCGACCGTGACCCTCGATCCGTTCACCGTGAACAGCGAGAAGGACTACGGCTACCGCAAGGTCACCTCGATCACGACCTCGCGCATCGGGGTGTCGATCACCGAGGCGCCGCAGGCGATCGAGATCATCTCGGGCGAACTGCTCTCCGACTTCGGCATCAACACCATCCGCGACGCGTTCCAGTACACGTCGAGCGTCACCAAGAACAGCCAGGAGATACTCCAGAGCGGCTCCTACAAGTTGCGCGGCTTCGAACTGCCGACCGTGATCAACGGTCTGGCGCAGTCCCCGAGTCCCTCCCGGCCGGGCTACATCGCCAGCGACAACATCGAGCGCATCGAGGTGGCGAAGGGCCCGGTCGGCCTGTTCTTCGGCAACAGCGCGCCGAACGGGGTGGCCAACATCATCACGAAGCGGCCGCAGTTCATCAACCGCACCAAGGTGGACCTCAGCGCCGGCTCGTACGATTTCCGCAAGGCCCTCGTCGACGTGCAGTCCGTCCTCAGCCCGAAACACGGCGTGGCCTTCCGCCTGATCGCGGCGTCGCAGAACAGCCACACCCGGCTGGAGCAGGACACGAGTTACAACTTCGCGGCCGGCTCGTTCGTCGTCCGGCCGAACGACAAGATCCGCATCGACGCGGAATTCGACGTGACCGACTTCCAGCAGACCTACGCGGCCAACAACGCGTGGAACTTCGCGGTCAATCCCCTCTACTACGAGAACGTGACCAATCCGGACACGCAGATGCTCAATTACATCAAGGCCAAGTACAACGCGGCGACGGACGCGGCGGCCCGGCAGGTCATCAACACCCGGTGGGGCGCGGCCGGCCCGGCGAGCTTCCTGAACAACTGGACCGCCGACTACTTCGGCGCGTACGGCCGGATCGCCTATCCCCAGTCGGGCACCACGGTCAACTGGAACGCCATCTCGCCCCAGGGCGACAAGTTCCTCGCGGCCGGCCCGGACTCCAATGACGACGGCCGGACCTACTTCGCCGATGTCAGCGTGACGTTCACGCCGTGGGAGCGCACCGCCATCCAGTACCACTGGATCCACCAGGCCAACCGGCAGAACTTCCACCGCCAGCTGATCAGCTACAATTCGGGTCCGCTCAACGCCGAGGGCCACTTTCCCTCGCTGCGCATCGGCTCCGACGTGCGCGAGCGCAACACGGACAGCGACGCGCAGCAGCTCGACCTTTCGCATGAGCTCAAGCTGGCCAACCTCCGGCACCGGCTCGGCGGCGGCATCGAGCTGAGCCGGAACCGGGACACGAGCTACACCGCCTTGAGCGACCTTACCCGGGCCCCCACGCGGACGCGTCCGGACGGCACCACCACGACCGGCACCGCCACCGCCAACGAGTGGTATCCCTTCACGCAGGATCTCTACCCCTTGAGCACCACGGTCGCGAGCGGCATCCGGCCGGGTCCCCTGGGCAAGCCCAACGAATACCAGTCCTGGTATGCCAGCTATCGCGCCACCGCGTTCGAGGACAAGTGGAACTTCCTGGCCGGCGTGCGCAGCGTGAAACTGATGACGTCGGGCAGCACGGCCTCCGGGGAGAGCGAGCTGACCAAGACGATCGGCGTCATCGGCGAGGTGAGCAAGGGCCTGTACGCCTTCGCCTCGTACAACACGAACTTCGTGTTTTCCCAGGGCTACACCGTCAACGACAACGCGGGCCTGCCCATCCCCGGCGAGGGTGTGCCGCTCGGTTCCGAAACCGGCAAGGGCCTCGAGGCCGGCCTGAAGTCGACCCTCTTCGACGGGAAGATCACCGGCACGCTGTCCTATTTCCGCATCGAGCGCGACGGCGTCGCCACGAGCGACATCGCGAAGAACGGCAGCGACCCGCGCAACCTCGACAACGATCCCAACAACAACGTCCGCTGGAACCTCAACGGCGGCCTGCAGCGCACGGTCGGCTTCGACGGCGACGCGGTCTGGACGCCGAACGAGCATTTCCAGGTCCTCGCCAACTTCGTGTACATGACGCAGGCCAAGATCGTCTCCGACCCGTCGATCGACACGGCGAACATCAACGTCAACGAGAACAACGCCCGCCTCTACGACAAGGAGTTCCGGCACCGCCTGGCCAAGTCGCCGAAGTTCAGCGCGAACGTCGTGGCGAAATACTCCTTCACGGAGGGGGCGCTGAAGGGCGCGTTCGTCGGCGGGGCCGTCCGGCACACCGGGGAATACATCCTCTCGGACAACTTCAACTACGACCTGACCGTGAACGCGGAGACCATCTACGACGCGTTCGCCGGGGTCACGAAGAAGTACGGGGATTTCACCACCACCTTCCAGGTCAACGTCCAGAACATCGGCGACAAGATCAACGACTTCACCCGCGATGACGGCTTCGTCCTCAAGGGGCGGGTTTCGATCCAGTTCTGATCGGGATGGTATTTCGTCTCGTACGGGTTAGATCGAAGGCGGCGCGGCCGGCCCGCGCCGCCTTCAGCTTTCCGTTCCCCGTCCCCTCCCGCCGCTCGTGACCCTTCCGCCCGTGCCCCTGCCCGTTGGCACCCTTGCGGTGTCGGGTTACGACCTCGCCATCATCGGCGTGTACCTCGTCTTCCTGGCGTCGATGGGCTGGATCTTCCGGC
>CAYMSE010000284.1:0-5447 GCA_964392935.1 uncultured Oleiharenicola sp. | reverse complement strand
CGCCGCCGCCGCCCGCCTGCAGGCCGCCCTCCGCGGCGGCGACTTCGACAAGGCGATGGCGATCCTCGACGACGACATCGCCAAGGCCCGGACGGCGCTCGACACCGACCTGACCGCGCTCAGCCGCCGCTGCTTCGCCCTGTCCAGCGAGTCCGGCGCCGCGTCGGTCAACGCCGTTGCGCGCAACCTGCGCATCACGCTCACGCTTACCGCGGGCGTCGCGCTGGTCATCGTGTTCGCCATGGTCTTCGTGCCGGTCATCGCCGTGCGCATCTCGCGCCGCGTGGCGGCGCAGCTCGACGCGCTCGCCGACGGCTCGGTCGAGGTGCGCCGGGGCGCGGGCAGCCTGACGGGCGGCAGCGAGTCGCTCGCCGACGGCGCCAGCCGCCAGGCCGCCAACCTCGAGCAGGTCAGCGCCTCGCTCGTCGAGATGGGCAGCATGACCAAGCGCAACGCCGAGGGCGCGCAGTCCGCCAAGCAGACCGCCGTCAAGGCGCGCGAGACCGCCGACCGCGGCGCGACCCAGATGGCCGCGATGCAGTCCGCCATGGTCGCGATCAACGACGCGGGCGCCGAGATTACCAAGATCCTGAAGACGATCGACGAGATCGCCTTCCAGACCAACATCCTCGCGCTCAACGCCGCCGTCGAGGCCGCGCGGGCCGGCGAGGCCGGCGCCGGCTTCGCCGTCGTCGCCGAGGAGGTCCGCAGCCTCGCCCAGCGCAGCGCGCTGGCCGCCAAGGAGACCGCCGCCAAGATCGAGAACTCCGTGGCCAAGAGCGCGCAGGGCCTGAAGCTCAGCGGCGAGGCCCGCGAGAGCTTCGACCTGATCCAGCAGCAGGTCCGCCAGCTCGACAGCCTCATGGGGGAAATCGCCACCGCGTCCGCCGAGCAGAACGAGGGCATCACCCAGGTGAACACCGCGGTCAGCCAGATGGACAAGGTCACGCAGATGACCGCCGCCAACGCCGAAGAGACCGCCGCCGCCGCCAAGGAGCTCAACTCCCAGGCCGCGACGCTCCACGACGCCGTCCGCGCCCTCGACGCCCTCGCCGGCACCCGCCAGCGCCGCCTGGAGGACCCGGCGGACGAGAAGCCGCTGACCCCGCCACGGCCGGCGCCCGCCGCCGCGCCGCGCACCATCACCGCCGCCCAGGCCATGGCCGCCGCCGGCGACGTCGACGCCCACTTTGAATGATTCGCCGTCCGGCCGGGGGGCCGGACGCGCATGATCGGGGTTAAACCCGTCCGCCGCTCACTCCGGCGGACGGGTTTCTTCGTTTCCGCCGTCATGGTCGGGGCTGCGCTTGCCGCCGGACGCTCAGCCCCGGGGCAGATTCAAGCATCGCGCCACGCTCCTGTAGGTCGGGCTTCACGCCCGACAGTCGGGGATGAACCCCGACCTACACTTAATGGCGGAAACCATTCAGCCTAACACGCTCTGCGGTCCGGGCTCTCGATTCGGGACCCTCAGCTCTGGGCTCTAGACTCTCAGCTCTCGACTTCCCCCTCACTCCGACCGCAACGCCTCCATCGGGCTCACCTGCGCCGCCTTGCGCGCCGGGAGGGCGCAGGCCAGGAGGGCCGCGGCGAGGAGCAGCAACGCGCTGATCACATACGCGGGCAGGTCCGCGCCGGTGATGCCGAAGAGCTGCGACTGGAACGCCCGGCTGCCCGCCCAGGCGACCCCCAGTCCGACAACCACGCCGGCCAGCGCCACGGCAAACCCGCGGCCGACCACGGTGCGCAACACGTCGGCCCGCTGCGCGCCCAGCGCCATGCGGATGCCGATGTCGCGGGTCCGTTGCCCGACCAGGCACGCGAGCACGCCGTAGATTCCCACGGTGGCCAGGAGGAGCGCGGTCGCGGCGAAGAAGGAGAACAGCCCCATGCTGAAGCGCCGGTCCGACGAGAAGTTGGCCACGCGCGTGCTCATCAGCTCGACGTCGAAGATGGGCTCGTCGGGCACGACCTCGCGGATCGCGGACCGCAGGGTCGCGGCCACGCCGAGCGGATCCTGCCGCGTGCGCACCGCGAGGTGCAGCGACATCGTCGCCGGCCACTGGGTCAGCAGCGTGTAGTACTCGACCTTCTCGCCGCGCTCGGCGCCCTCCTGCGTCGTGTTGCCCACGACGCCGATGATCTTCATGCCCGCGAGGCGCAGCTCGGAATTTCCCAGCTGGAAGGTCTTCCCGATCGGGTCCTCGCCCGGCCAGAACTGCTCCGCCATCTTGCGGCTGATCACGGCGCTGACGGGGAAGTCGGCATAGATCTTCTTCACGAGGTCCATCGTGATCGGCTCGCCCGCCGGCAGCGGCGCCCGCGGCTCGTGGCCGTCGAAGAGCGACCCGCGCAGGAGCGGGATGCCCATCGTGCGGAAATAATCCGGCGTCACCACGTGCAGGTTGGTGTTGGGATACTTGCCCGGCTCCGGCAGCGGCTTGTCGGGCCGGTAGAAGGAATTGCTCGAGGTGTTCCAGGTGTACGGCAGCGACGAGCCGAACGCCGCCGCGTCGATGCCCGGCAGCGCCCGCACCTTGTCGAGCACCATCTCATGGTGGCGGACGAACCCGCCCACGTCGCGGGTCATCGCCGCGGAGGGCGGCGTGGACACGCGGAGCGTCAGGACGCGGTCGACGTCCAGCCCCGTGGGTGTCGCGCTCAGCCGCTGCAGGCTGCGGATCAAGAGGCCCGCGCCGACAAGCAGCACCACCGCCAGCGCGACCTGCACGAACACCAGCGCGTCGGCCAGGTGCAGCCGGCCGAACAGGGTGCGCATGGTCGGGCGGAGGTTCTTCAGCGCGTCGTTCGGATTCGAGTGCGACAGCTGCCAGGCCGGCGCCAAGCCGAAGCCGATGCCGGTGAGCAGCGTCAGGCCGGCGATGAACAGCCAGGCGCCGTAGTTGAAGCTGTCCCCGCCCTTCAGGAGCTCGCGCATCTCCCACGGCGCGAGCCGCGCGATGAAATCGTAGCCCCAGCGCCCGGCGATCATGCCCAGGAGGCCGCCGACGAAGGCCAACAGCAGGCTCTCGGTCAGCAGCTGCCACAGGAGGTCGCGCCGCGTCGCCCCGAGCGCCGTGCGGATCGCCATCTCGCGGCCGCGGGAGAGCGAGCGCGCGAGGAGCATGTTGGCGATGTTCACGCAGGCGATGAGGAGCACCATCCCGACGGCGGCGAGCAGCAGGTACAGGCGGGCGGTGGCGTCGCCAACGAGGCGGTCGCGCAGCGGGACGACCTTCACGCTGACGCCGCCGTTCGAAGACGGATATTGCTTCTGGAGGCGCTCGCCGATGGCGGCGAGCTGCGCCCGCGCGGCTTCCATGGCGACGCCGGGCTTCAGGCGCGCGACCACGCTGGTGCCGTTGTGGTTCGCGCGTTCGCGCATGAACTGGCGGTCGACGATGGGTTCGATCGGCACGTAGGCGTCGGCGTAGCGGTGGAACCGGAAATCCGCGGGCAGGATGCCGGCGACCGTCGTCGCGACATCGTCGAGCATCACGGTGCGGCCGACCAGGTCGGGCGCGCCGTTGAAGAAACGCTTCCAGCTCGCGTCCGTCAGCCACACGACCGGCGCGGCGCCCACACGGTCGTCCTCCGGCCGGAGATCGCGCCCGCGGGCCACGTGCACGCCGAGCACGGAGAAGAAGTCCTGGGAGACATTGCCGACCGTGACCTGCTCGGCGGAGTCCGCGGTCCGGAGCTTCGCACCGTTCGTCCGGTAGATGGCAAGGCCGCTGAAGGTGTCCTGCGCCGCGCGCCAGTCCTGGAAGTTCGGGTACGACACGCTCATGTCGTCGTACTGGCTCGAGCTTTCCGTCACGTGGGCGAGCCGGTCGGCGTCCGGGTACGGCAGCGCCCGCAGGCAGATGTTGTTTACCAGGCTGAAGATCGCCGTGTTGGCGCCGATGCCGAGCGCGAGCGTCAGCACGACCAATGCCGTGAACCCCGGCGACTTCCCGAGCAACCGCAACGCAAGGCGAAGATTGTTCATGTCCCAAGTATAACCCCACATCCGGCCGGAAAGTTGCAGCAAGCAGCCCCCACCCCGCAATTTGCTCCATTGCTGCTTGGTGTGGCCCCGATCGCTGACCGCGAATGAACACGAATTGACACGGACGGGCGGGCACCAACCGGCCCCGAAACAGGGTCCCCACCCACCCCGTCGCGGGCCGAGCTCGTGCCGGTGGCGAGGCGGCCGTCCTACCGCCACTGCAACTCCTGGCACCCCTGGCAGCCGCACCAACGTCCGCCCTTCCTCGACCTTGTCACCGCACGGCAGGCGCGTGGGCTGAGGTGGGAAAGCGCCCTCGGTTGCGCCCTCGCGTCCCCACGGCGCGCTGCGACGGCGCTGAGCCGGAACCTGGCGCTCTACCGGCACCACCGCCCGGCCGATTGCCGGCGTTGGAAGCGACAAACCTCAATTGCCGCAACCTGGCCCTATCAGGGCGAGTGGAGCATGGCGAACCAAGCGGGCGCCCGTGCCCGGCTCTGCTTCATTGCAATCGGCGGCCGACTGGGTTTCCTCCGGCGAGGCAACCTGCAGGTCCAACCCCACGGAGTCATCGCTTGGCCGAACCATCATCCAGCTTCGACGCGGCGAAGTACAAGCGCGGGCAACGCGAGCAGTGGAACAAGGACGGCGCCGCCTGGCGGCGCTGGAATCCCACGCTGGACCGATGGTATGGCGAGGTCACCCGCCGGATGCTCGACCTGGCCGGGCTGCAGCCGGGGCAGCGCGTCCTGGACGTCGCCGCCGGCGCCGGCGAACCGGCCGCCAGCGCCGCCCTACGCGTGGGTCCTGGCGGCTATGTGCTCGCAACCGACCTCTCGGAGGGAATCGTCGAACTGGCGCGCCAGGTCGCCGTCGAACGCGGTCTTCCGCAGATCGAAACGCGGGCCATGGACGGCGAGAAGCTGGAGCTTCCCGATGCCTCCTTCGACGCGGTGCTGTGCCGCCTCGGCCTGATGTACATGCCCCACCCCGTGACCGCTCTGCGCGAGTGGCGCCGCGTCCTGCGCCCCGGCGGCCGGGTCGCCGTCGTCGTCTTCTCCACGCCCGACCGCAACACCTGGGGGGCGGTGCCGGCGGCCATCATCCGCCGGCGCGCGCAACTCCCGCCCCCCGTGCCGGGTCAGCCGGGGCCGTTCAGCCTGGGTTCGCCCGGGGTGCTGGACGACGTCTTCCGCCAGGCCGGATTCGCCCGCCCCGAAGTCCACGCGGTGCCCATGCCCTCGCGCATGGCCAGCGCCGCCGACTACGTGCGGGTGGCCCGCGAAGCCTTTGGCTCGTTCAATGCCATGATGAGCCACCTCGCCCTGCCGGAACGCGAGTCCGTGTGGCAGGAAATCGAATCCGCCCTGCGCCGCTTCGAATCGCCCGCCGGCTTCGAGGTCCCGGGCGAGTGCCTGGTCGGCGCCGCCACGAGATGATCGTTGGCCCGCGCGTT
>CAYMSE010000283.1:0-4370 GCA_964392935.1 uncultured Oleiharenicola sp. | reverse complement strand
TCGGGCCGGTTCGCGCGCTACACCGACGAGGAGATGAAGGCCGTCCGCCGTGCCGAGCAGCGACGCGCCGCGCAGTTGGGCAAATACTCGGCCGTGATCCAGCTGGCGCATCCGAGCACCGTGGTGAAGAGCGCGAAGTCCGCGGCGGTGCGGGAGGATCTCGCCGCCATCCTTGCCGCGTGCCCCGCGAAGGTGGTCTATCTGCACAACCCCGCGGACAAGCACGACACCCACGTGGCCGTCCTGCTGCGTTGCCTCGCGGCGCTGCGCGCGCTGCCGCCGTCGCGCCGGCCGCGGCAGGTGCTCGGCTGCGAGGTCTGGCGGAATCTCGACTGGCTGGTCGACACCGACAAGGTGCTGCTCGACGACTCTGCCCGGCCGGCGCTGGCGGCGAAGCTCATCGGCGCCTTCGCGTCGCAGGTCGCCGGCGGCAAGCGCTACGACCTGGCGATCGCGGGCCGGCGCCTGGCGAACGCCACGTTCCATACCTCGCACGCCACCGACGCCGCGCGCGCGCTCACCTGGGCGATGGACCTGACCCCGCTGGTGAACGAAGCCAACCTGGCGGTGGAAGCCTACACCCTCGACTACGTCGCGCGGCTCCGCGACGACGTCCGGGCCCGCCTGCGGCGGCTGCGCTGAATCGCCCGCAAGCCCAGACCCCAAACTCCGATCGCCCGACTCCTCTTTCCATGGTCAAAAGTACCGGCATCTACCAAGGCGGACTCAACGCCCAACTCACCCACGGCCCGTCGGGCCGCGTGATCGAAACCGATGCGCCGAAGGACAACCACGGTCGCGGCGCCGCCTTTTCACCCACGGACCTGACGACGGCGTCCTTTGCCTCGTGCATGGTCACGACCATGGCGATCGCGGCCAAGGTGAAGCTCGGGCGCGACATTCCCGGCGTGCGCTGGGAGGTGACGAAGGAGATGTCGGCCGACGTGCCGCGGCGCATCGTGCGCATCGCGACCGAAATCTGGATCCCGTTTCCGCGTTCGATCGACCCCGAGGGCGTGCTGGAGAAAGCCGCGCTGAATTGCCCGGTGCACCACAGCCTGCACCCGGCGATCGCGCGCCCCGTGACGTTCCACTGGCAGGACTGACGCGCGCCGCTCGTCCCCCGTGGGCGGAAAGCGGCGCCCCGCTCCGACAATGTCACGTAATACGTGACGTTTGCAGCTGGCACCTGCACCCGGCCGCTGCGCTCGGATGGAATTGCCGGGGTGACGCCTCGGCGATTCTCCAGGCGGCGTGGATCGAAGGTCACGTAATGCGTGACATTCCGCGGTTCGAATCGCGCGCGAGGAGAGGGACGGGCCGGTGCGGCGGGCGCCTACTTCCGCACGTTGTTGAACCGGTAGTGCGTGTTGAAGATCAGCTCGGTGTCGTCGACGCCGATGCGCACCTTGATCTTGCCCGAGGCCGCGTCGCCGCGGTCGGCCCGGCCCGTGACGTGGCGGGGCTTGCGCTTGTGGTTGGCCGCGTCGCCGGTGAACTCGATCCGCTCGCCGCGGTTCAACCGCTCAAGCTCCGATTGCGGCAGCCGGATCGTGATGGTGCCGGATTCATTCCACCAGAACCACGGGAACACGCGCGCCTCGTAGGTGGCGGCGTAGGTGTCGCCCTGCCGGCGGAACTCGCTCGTCGTCAGCCGCACGCTGCCGACGTAGATGGAGGTGCTGACCGGGTCGATGGTGACGGAGTCCCAGTCGCCGTCCTTCCGGGTGGAATCGGCCCGCAGGGGCGCGACAGCGACGAGCAGAAGCAGGAGGCACAGTCTGGGCAGCGACATCATCAGGCTGCCACCATGGAGTTGCGAGGTCGCCGCGCAAACCGGAATTCCCCGCGGCCATTTCCGCGTTGCCAACGGAACGGCCGGGCCGTTGCTTCGCCGCCTATGGCTAAGCACGCGCAGGCGACTTGGGGCGGGCGGTTCTCGGCGGGGCCGGCGGGCCTCATGCTGCGCTTCAGCGAGTCCGTCTCCTTCGACCACCGGCTGGCGCCGTTCGACCTGGCCGGCAGCAAGGCGCATTCCGCGATGCTGGCGAAGGTCGGCCTGATCAGCCGGCGCGAGCGCGACGCCATCCACCGCGGGCTCGACGCCATCGGCCGCGAGATCGCCGCGGGCAAGTTCAAGTGGCGGACCGCGCTCGAGGACGTGCACATGAACATCGAGCAGGCGCTCACCCGGCGCGTGCCCGCGGCCGCGCGGCTCCACACCGCGCGCAGCCGGAACGACCAGGTCGCGACGGACGTCCGCCTGTACCTCAAGGCCGCCTGTGCCGAACTGGGCGCGGCGCTGGCCGACGCGCAGCGGGCGATCGTGCGGGTCGCCGCGAAGAACGCCGACGTGCTCGTCCCCGGGTACACCCATTTGCAGCGCGCGCAGCCGGTCTCCGTCGCGCACCACCTGCTCACCTACGTCGAGATGCTCGCGCGGGATGCGGCGCGCTTCGCGGTCGTGGCCGACCACGCCAACTGGTGTCCGCTGGGGTCCGGTGCCATCGCCGGCACAACCCTGCCGATCGACCGGGAGTTCACCGCGAAGCAGCTCGGCTTTGTCGACGCCCGGGGCCGTCCGCGGGTCACGGCCAACAGCATGGACGCGGTGAGCGACCGCGACGTGCACCTCGAGTTCCTGTCGGCGTGCGCGCTGACCGGCGTGCACCTCTCGCGGATCGCGGAGGACCTGATCCTCTGGGCGAGCCAGGAGTTCCGGTTCGTCGACCTGCCGGACGCGTTCTGCACGGGCTCGAGCCTGATGCCGCAGAAGAAGAATCCCGACTCGCTGGAGCTGCTGCGCGGCAAGGCGGCCCGGCTGCAGGGCAACCTGCACACCCTGCTCACGCTCGTGAAGGGCCTGCCGCTCACGTACAATCGGGACCTGCAGGAGGACAAGCCGCCGCTCTTCGACAGCCACGACCAGACGCTGCTCTGCCTGCGCGTGCTGGCCGGCACCTTCGCGGGGCTCACCATGCGCCGGAAGCAGTGCGCCGCGGCGGTGGCGGATCCCGCGCTGCTCGCGACCGACCTCGCGGATTACCTCGTGCGCAAGGGCGTGCCGTTCCGCGCCGCCCACCATGCCGTCGGCGCCGTCGTGCGCCTGGCCGAGCAGCAGGGCGTGGCGCTCAACCGGCTCGCCTGGGCCGACGTGAAGTCGGTGCATCCGGCCTTCGGCCGCGATTGGGTGGGGGCCTTCGATCTCGCCAAGGCGATGACCCGGCGCACCGGGACCGGCATGCCCGGTCCCGCGCAGGTCCGCCGCCAGCTGGCCCGCTGGCAGAAGAGCCTCGCCTGACGGCGAGCGACGAAGATTCGACCTTCAGAAATAATTGACGGTTCCCGCGCGCCGACGCCGCGAACGGGAACGATTGAAGGTTGAACGTTGGCGGTTGAACGCTGAATGTCTGGCCGCCTTTTCGCGCCCCTCCATGCCGACCATCCGCATCCTGACCGACCGCGTGGCGAACCAGATCGCCGCCGGCGAGGTCATCGAGCGGCCGGCGGCGGTCGTGAAGGAGCTGGTCGAGAACGCGCTCGACGCCGGCGCCACGCGCATCGAGGTGGAGTTCAGCAGCGGCGGCCGCAGCCTCATCCGCGTCGAGGACAACGGCTGCGGGATGACCAAGGACGACGCGCTCATGTCGCTGGAGCGGCACGCCACGAGCAAGCTCGTCGAGACTGCGGACCTTGACCGCCTCGAGACCTTCGGCTTCCGCGGCGAGGCGGTGCCGTCGATCGCCAGCGTGTCGCGCTTCGAGATCCGCACGCGGCCGGAGAGCGCGTCCGCCGGCACCGAGATCCTCGTCAACGGCGGCAAGCTCGTCCACGTGCGCGAATGCGGCCACCCGCCGGGCACGCGCGTCACCGTCTCGCACCTCTTCAACGCGGTGCCCGCGCGCCGCAAGTTCCTCAAGAGCGACGCGACCGAGTCCGCGCACATCATCCAGACCGTGCGGTTGTACGCGCTGGCGTGCCCGCAGACGGCCTTCACGCTGGTGGAGGACGGGCGGGTGCTGTTCCAGTCGCCGATCTGCACGACGCTGGCGGAGCGCATCGCGGAGATCTTCGGCCGGCAGCTCGCGGCCGACCTGCTCCCGGTCGAGGCGACGGACGCCGGCCTGCGGCTCAGCGGCCTGATCGGCAAGCCCGGGGTCCACCGCGCGACCCGGCACGAGATGCTGATGTTCGTGAACCGGCGCCCGGTGGACAGCCGCACGCTGCAATACGCGGTCATCGAGTCGTTCGCGACCTCGCTGGCAAAGGGACGATTCCCGGTGGCGGTGCTCTTCCTGGAGCTGGATCCCTCGGCGGTGGACGTGAACGTGCACCCCGCGAAGCGCGAGGTGCGGTTCCGCAGCGAGGGC
>CAYMSE010000282.1:0-2965 GCA_964392935.1 uncultured Oleiharenicola sp. | reverse complement strand
AGAAGCGCCTTGGGGAGCAAGGCGCTCCACCTGCTGGCTGTCACCGAATCAGGAAACCATCACTCCGTCGGCGAGGCGGATGATGCGGGAGCCGTAGGTGGCGTTCTCGGCGGAGTGCGTGACCTGGATGATGGTCGTGCCTTCCTGGTTCAGCTTCTTGAAGAGCTGCATGATCTCGCGGCCCTGGTCGGAGTGGAGGTTGCCGGTGGGTTCGTCGGCGAGGATGAGCGAGGGCTTGGCCACGAGCGCGCGGGCGACGCCGACGAGCTGCTGCTGGCCGCCGGAGAGCTGGTTCGGGTAGAGGTCCTTCTTCCCGACGATGGCGAAGCGGTCGAGGATGTCGCACACGACGCTCTCGCGCTCCTTCTTCGGGATGTCGCGGTAGGAGAGCGGAATCTCGAGGTTCTCGTACACGGTGAGGTCGTCGAGGAGGTGGTAGCTCTGAAAGACGAAGCCAATGTGCTTTTTCTGCAGCTCGAAGCGCTTCTTCTTGTCGAGCTTGTGGACGGGCTCGCCGCGCAGCTCGAATTCGCCGTTCCAGGCGCTGTCGTGCAGGCCGAGGATGTGCAGGAGCGTCGACTTGCCCGAGCCCGACGGGCCCATGATCGAGACGAATTCACCCTCGTTGATCGTGAGGTTGATGTTGCGGAGCGCGTAGAAGACGCCGCCTTTCAGCGGGTAGACTTTTTCGACGTTGCGGAGAGTAATCATGGAGGGAAAGGAGGGAGACTAGCCATTCGCGGACACTAATGAACACGAATCTGCCGGCCTGGGTTTCAATCATTCGTGACGATCGGCCCCCGGATTCGACTCAATCCGGGTTATCCGGCCGTTTTCGTGGGTCCAGCGGTGGAATTCGGTTCCGGCGCCGTGCTTGAAGGCCTTGAGGAGCGCGGGGGCGTCGCGCTTCTGGAGCATGAGCTCGGTGACGCCGGTCGCGTCGCAGTTGAAGAACCGCGCGTAGCCCTTGAACACCTGGGGATCGCCGAGAATGCGGGAAAGGGGATGGGTCGGAGGCCGAGGGTCGAGGGGCGAAGGCCGGACGTCGAGGGCGAGGAACGCATAGGGCAGGGAGCGCAGGTCGATGCCGGCGCGCTGGCCGAAGCGGACCCAGCCGGAGTCGGCGTACACGCCCGTCGGCGGCGGCGCGAAGAAATGGCACCAGTGGCGCTCGTTGCCGGGGGCGAGCACGCCGCAGGCGGCGCGGTGCGGACACGGCGCGACCACCGCGAAGCGATCGCGCAGCCGGTCGCGCCACGCGCCCAGGAGGCGGCTGGCTTCGTGCGTGCCGGGCTCGACCCACAGGATGGCGGCCGCGCGGCGGGCCAAGTCGGCGAGCTCGGACCGGGCCACCTCGTCGAGTTCGTTCACGACGTGGCTCACGACCAGCAGGGCGATCGGCTCGTCGCCGCGGAGGTCGCGCACGGACGCCCGCCCGACGGGCAGACCGGGAAAAGCCGCGCGCGCCCGGTGCTCGGAATAGTCGAGCGCGAGCGGCGAGTGGTCGTGGAGCGCCAGCCGGGTGAAGGCGTTCGTCCCGCAGGCCCCGAGCACGCGCCGGTGGGCGATGCCGGAGCCGCAACCCCAGTCGAGCAGCAGGCCGCCCGCCGGCGGTGTCCAGCCGCGCTCCTTCAGCTCGCGCAGGACGGCGTCCCATTTCCAACCGATGCGCTCGCCGTAGGTGAAGTCGTAGCACTCGAGGTCGGTGATCGTGTGCCAGTAGGGTCCGGCGGTCTTGTCGCCGGTGAGGAAGGTTTCGCGGAGGCGATCGAGCACCTCCCAGTCGAGCGATTCCCAGGTCATGGGGGCGGACGGGAAAGCTTAGCCACGAATTGCGCGGACGACACGGATGGGGATGTTGTCGTTTTCGGCCTCTGCATACTTGGATCGTCATCCTTCGCACGGCTCAGGTTGACGGTGTTGGAAGTCTGGTGAAGGGCGGACGTCATGCGGGCTTCACTACTCACAACTCAAACCCCAGCTGCCGCGCCAGCGCGTGGTGGCGGATGCCGTAGAAGGCGGCAAGTTCGCGGACGGCTCGAGCGGCCTCGGCGGTCCGCGCCGGGCCGCCGCGCTTGGTCGCGGCGATCATGAGGTTCTTGGCCGTGTGCTCGGTGGAGATGAATTCGAAGACCTTGGTCGAGTAGCCGGCCCACTCGAGGAGCAGGGCGCGGAGGGCGTCGGTGGCGAACTCGGCGTGGCGCTCCTGGAAGATGCCGTGGCGCAGCGCGGGCGCCAGCACGGGTGCGGCTTGCAGCTGCGGGCGCAGCTCCTTCTGGCAGCACGGGGCGACGACCAGCAGCGTGGCGCCCGCGGCGATGCCCCGGGCGAGCGCGTCGTCGGTGGCGGTGTCGCAGGCGTGCAGCGCGATCAGCACGTCGAGGGCGGGAAACGACGCGGACGCGATCGTGCCCGGCTGGAAGGCGAGGCCGGGGCGGCCGGTTTCCATTGCGATGCGGTTGCAGAGCGCGACCAGGTCGGGCCGCGACTCAACGCCGGTGACCGTCGCCGGACGCTGCGCGACGAGGTTGAAGTAGTCGTGCGTGGCGAAGGTGAGGTAGCCCTTCCCGCAGCCCATGTCGGCGATGGCGAGCGGGCGGCCGGCGGGCAGGCTGGCCTCCTCCGCGAGGTGGCTGAGGATCTCGACGAACTTGTGGATCTGCCGGTGCTTGTCGGCGAGGCCGGTGCGGGCGGTGCCGTCGTGCGTGGTGACGCCGAGTCGCTCCAGCCATGCCTGGCTCTCCGCGGGCAGGAGGCGGTGCTTGCTGCGGTCGTGCGCGAGATCGGCGGGTTCGGCCGCCGCCGGCCCCTCGGTGAGGCGGGGTTCGCCCTTCTTGTTGTACTCGAGCTGCACCGTGCGGGCGGTGGTGAACAGGTGCGCGCTGTGGAAATCCGTGCCGACGAGGCGGGCCAGCTCGGCGAGCGCCGCCGCCGCCGGGTGGTTCTTGGTGAGGTCCTGCCGCTC
>CAYMSE010000281.1:0-4190 GCA_964392935.1 uncultured Oleiharenicola sp. | reverse complement strand
CGACGCGCCGGCCGGCCGGACCTCCTTCCTGCCGTCGCTGCGCCGCGCCGCGCGAGCGCTGTTCGGCATCGGCGACCTCGACCTCGCGTCCGAGCTCTTCGAAGGCGCGGAGCACGAGGAGACCTGGGACACGGAATCGCTGTCCCATCACCGCTCGTACCCGGAGGAGCGCCAACTCGCGCACGAGCGCCTGCAGGCGGAAGACGAGGCGCGGCGCACCTTCCTCGACAAGGTGGCCGCGTGGAAGCGGGACGGCTACGCGGTGGGCTTCGTCGTCGCGAAAGAAGGCGAGGAACAACGCGTCCGTGAACTGCTCGAGGAGGACAAGGAGCTCAAGGCGCTGAAACCCCGTTTCCTTCGCGGCGCGCTGGGCGAGGGCTTCAAGGTCACGCACCGCGGTGTCGCCGGCGCGCCGGGGCTCGTGGTGGTCAGCGAGACCGAGCTTTTCGGACGCAAGCGCCCGCGGCGCACGCTCGCGAAGCGCGCCATCGCGACGCCCTCGGCGGTCGACCAGCTGCTGGAATTCTCGGAACTCGTGGAAGGCGATTTCGTCGTCCACGTGCAGCACGGCATCGCGCAGTACCGCGGCCTGACCCGCCTGGAGACGGCCGATGGCGTCCGCGAGGTCATCTCGCTCGAGTTCGACGACAAGGTCACGCTCCACGTCCCGCTGCAGGAATCGCACCTCATCAGCCGCTACGTCGGGCTCTCCAAGGCGAAGCCGCAGCTCGGCCGCGTCGGCTCCGGCCGCTGGGAGAAGGCCCGGCAGGCGGCCGAGCGCGCCACGCTCGACCTCGCCGCCGAATTGCTGGCCATCCAGGCGCAGCGCGAGGCCCAGCCGGGCCACGCGTTCGCGGAGGACTCGGTGTGGCAGCGGGAATTCGAGGCGGCGTTCCCCTTCACCGAGACCCCCGACCAGCTCACGGCGATCGCCGCGATCAAGGCGGACATGGAGCGGACGCGTCCGATGGACCGCCTGCTCTGCGGCGATGTCGGCTTCGGCAAGACCGAGGTCGCGATCCGCGCGGCGTTCAAGGCGGTGATGGGCGGCCGGCAGGTGGCGGTGCTGGTGCCGACCACCGTCCTCGCCCAGCAGCATCTCAACACGTTTCGCGAGCGCATGGCGGGCTACCCGGTCGCGGTGGAGATGCTCAGCCGCTTCCGGTCCCGCAAGGAACAGGCCGGCATCGTGGCGGCGCTCGCCGCGGGCAAGGTCGACATCCTCATCGGCACGCACCGGCTCGTGCAGGCGGACGTGAAGTTCCGGGACCTCGGCCTGGTGATCGTCGACGAGGAGCAGCGCTTCGGCGTGAAGCACAAGGAGGTGTTCAAGCGGTGGCGCGCGCACGTGGACATGCTGTCGATGAGCGCGACGCCGATCCCGCGCACGCTGTACCTCGCGCTCACGGGCGCGCGCGACCTCAGCACGATCGAGACCGCGCCGATCAACCGCCTGCCGATCCAGACGATCGTGAAGAGCTACGACGAGAAGCTCGTCGTCGAGGCGATCCGCCACGAGATCCGCCGCGGCGGGCAGGTGTTCTACCTGCACAACCGCGTCATGAGCATCGACCTCGTCGCCGCCCGGCTGCGCGAGCTGCTGCCGGACCTCCGGATCGGCGTCGGCCACGGCCAGATGGGCACCGACGGGTTGGAGCGCACGATGACGGAATTCGTCGCCGGGCAGTACCACGTGCTCGTGTGCACCACGATCATCGAGAGCGGCCTCGACATCCCGAACTGCAACACGCTGATCATCGAGGGCGCCGACCGGTTCGGATTGTCCCAGCTCTACCAGCTCCGCGGCCGCGTCGGCCGGTTCAAGCACCAGGCCTACGCCTATCTGCTGCTCCACCGGCACTCGCGGCTGATGGACATCGCGCGCCAGCGCCTCGCGGCGATCCGCCAGCACAACCAGCTCGGCGCCGGTTTCCGCATCGCCATGCGCGACCTCGAGCTCCGCGGCGCCGGCAACCTCCTCGGGGCGGAGCAAAGCGGCCACATTGTCGGCGTGGGCTTCGAGCTCTACTGCCAGCTTCTCCGCCAGAGTGTCGCGCGCCTCAAGGGCGAGAAGCAGGCCGCGTACGTGCGGGCCGGCGTGAAGCTGGACTTCGTCTTCGTCGGCGAAGGCGCCGACACGGAGGCGCGGCCCGAGGCGACCGACAGCTTCACGGCCCTCAAGCAGGCCGAACGCGTCGAGGGCGGGATCGATCGGGTCCAGGCGCGCCTGCCGTCGGGCTACATCGCCGAGACGCGCTTGCGCATCGATTTCTACCGGCGCCTGGCCCTGGCCGAGTCGCCCCAGCAGGTGCGGGACCTCGAGCAGGAGCTGCGCGACCGCTTCGGCAAGTTCGGCGAACCCGTGCGGGCGCTGCTCCTCGTGACCGAAATCCGGGTGCGGGCGGAACAAAAGGGCATCCTTTCCGTCGAAAGCGTGGGCAACCGGTTGAAATGCCTGCGCAACTCCGGGCGCCGCGACGACTTCATCCAACTCAGCAGCCGGTTTCCCCGCTTGACCGCCCCTACCCCCCTTGCAAGGTTGAAAGAAATAATCACTTTTTTGCAGAACCTTCCCGCGACATGACGTGTTCCCTTCGTTCCGATAGCTGCCGTGCTTTGCTGACCCTCCTGACGGGTCTTTTCCTCGGCGCTCTTGTCGCCCGCGCCCAGCTAGCCAGCGCCCCAACCGACAATCTCAACCTGCGCTACGCCAACGGCATCGTGGCCATCGCCGAGGACAAAATCATCACCGTGGACGACGTCCGGCGTGAAATCGGCCCCCTCGTCCCGGAAATCCAGCGCCAGAGCCGCAACGAGCAGGAATTCAACGAAAAGCTCGAGTCGCTGCAGGAGGACGTCATCCAGAACCTCATCGATCGCGTCCTCATCGTGAAGGAGTTCTACAAGGACGAGAAGCGCCGCGTCCCCGCCAGCTACATCGACAACCAGCTCGCCGAGACGATCATCACGCAGTTTGACGGCGACCGGAGCAAGTACCTCGCGTATCTCCGCTCCCGCGGCATCTCGCAGAAGGACTACCGCAAGGAAATCGAGGAGGACATGATTTACAGCTACATGAAGTCGCAGCAGTCGAAGTCCTCGAGCACGGTCAGCCCGGTGCGCATCGAGGCCTTCTACAACGAGAACAAGGACAAGTTCTACCAGGAGGACTCGGTGAAGCTGCGCCTGATCCAGATCGCCCGCGGCGCCGACGACACCGACGACACGCTCAAGGCCAAGGCCGCCACCGTGGAGGCCGAACTCAAGGCCGGGGCTGACTTCGGCGATCTCGCCCGCAAGTACAGCCAGGACTCCCGCAAGGGCAAAGGCGGCGACTGGGGCTGGCAGCGCCGCTCCGACCTGCGCAAGGAATTCAGCGACGTGATTTTCGCCCTCAAGAAGGGCGAGCACAGCGAGCCGCTCGTCACGCCCGAGGGCGCGTTTCTCTTCCTGGCGGAGGACCGCAAGTACGCGGGCACGCTCCCGATCGACGAGGTTCGCCCCGACATCGAGAAGTCCCTCGTGCAGCAAAGCTCGCGCAAGGCGACCGAGCGCTGGCTCGAGAAGCTCCGGCGCAACGCCTACGTGAAGCACTTCTAAGCGCCACACGCTCGCGGGCCGCGGGCACAGCACCCCGGCCCATGAACGAATCCGCCCCCTACCCCGCCCTGCGCGTCCAGGACCTCGCCGCCGGCGAGCGCCCGCAGGAACGCCTCGAACGCCTCGGTCCGTCCGCCCTGAGCGACGCCGAATTGCTCGCCATGCTGCTGCGCACCGGCAGCCGCGGCCACAACGTGCTCACCGTGGCCCAGCGCCTCGTCGCGGAGGCGGGTTCCCTCGCGGCCCTGACCCGCTGGACCGAGGGGGACTTCCGCCGGCACACCGGCATCGGGAGGATCAAGGCCCTCCAGCTCGTCACCGCGATGGAAATCGCCACGCGCGTCCTGGCGCAGAGCGCGAGCGTCGAGGACGTGATGAACCGCCCGGAAAAGGTCTTCGCGCACTTCCGACCCCAGGTCATCGGGCTGGCCGTCGAGAAATTCTGGGTGCTGTGCCTGAACCGGAAAAACCGCCTGATCCGGCAGGTCGAGGTGACGTCCGGCACGGCGACGAGCAGCCTCGCCCACCCGCGCGAGGTCTTTCGCGCCGCCATCCGCCACGGGGCCGCGGCCGTCGTTTGCGCGCACAAT
>CAYMSE010000280.1:0-2663 GCA_964392935.1 uncultured Oleiharenicola sp. | reverse complement strand
CGACGCGGACGAGGACGAGCACTACGACACGATCTCCGCGTTCATCAAGAGCTGTCGCGGCAGCGATCCCGACGCGGCGATGTATTGGCTGGCCAAGATGCTCGCCGGCGGCGAAGACCCGCGCTTCATCGCGCGGCGGCTCGTGATCCTCGCCAGCGAGGATGTCGGCCTCGCCGATCCACAGGCGCTGCCCCTGACCGTCGCCGCGCATCATGCCTGCGACTTCATCGGTCTGCCCGAGGCGGAGCTTACCCTGGCGCACGCGACGCTGTACATTGCAACGGCGCCCAAGAGCAATTCGGCCACGCTCGCGCTCGGCGAAGCGCACCGGCTGCTCAAGGAGGAGCCGGTGCAGCCGGTGCCCGTGCACCTGCGCGACAAGGGCGGGCAGGCGAGCAAGCGGGCCGGGCATGGCAAAGGATACCTGTATTCGCACGACTACCCCGAGAACATCAGCGGCCAGGCCTTCCTGGAGAAACCCGTGGCGATCTACGCACCGAAGTCCGCCGGCTGGGAGGCGAAGATCGCCGAGCGCCTGGCCCGCTGGCGCCAGCTGCGGGCGGCGCTCTAGACCGTGAAACGGGTGCGAAAGGCCGGGGCCGCCGGCCGGCGGGGCACCCGAGGCTTGCGCGACGGAAGCGCCCGGGTATGTTCGCCGGCATGAGAATCCTTGCCGCCCTCATCGGATCCGTGCTGGCCGTCGGAGTAGTTTCAGCTGACACGCCGGCCGCTCCGGGTCCCGCGCCGGCCAAGGTTCCCGCCAAGGCTGCGCCCGCCGTGACCCCGGCCAAGAACGCGAAAAAGGACGCCAAGAAGGAGGAGCCCATGGGCAAGATCTCGGGCACCGAGATCGCGCGGGCCAACGGCACGTTCCTGGGCCTCGAGGTGGTCAACGGGAATTTCAAGCTGACGTTCTACGACAAGAAGAAGAAGCCGATGAACATGGACGTCACGCGGGCCACGGCGCGTTGGCCAAACCCGCGGGCGCCGGGCGACAATCGCACGGTGTTGAAGGGCAGCGGCACGAGCCTGATCGGCTCCAAGCCGGTCGTGCCCCCGTTTACGTTCAACGTCTACCTCACGCTCCTGCAGGGTGAGGGTGAGGAAGCCAAGGCGGTCGAATCCTACGTGGTGCCATTCCGCGGCTGAGAGCCGGGATTTGACAGCACGCCGCGGGGTGGGGATGCTACGCCCCTTTTTCATGCCGAGCCCCGCGCCCTTCGACACCGTTGATACCGCGATCCAAGCGATCGCGGCCGGCCGCCCCGTGATCGTGACGGACGACGAGGGCCGGGAAAACGAGGGGGACCTCGTCGTGGCGGCGGAGAAGGCGACGCCGGAGCTGGTGAACATGATGATCCGTCATGCGCGCGGGCTCATCTGCGTGCCGATGACCGAGCCCCAACTGAAGCGCCTTGGGATCAATCCCATGGTGCAACAGAACCGCGAAACCCACCGGACCGCCTTCACGGTCTCGGTGGATGCGGCCGAGGGTATCACGACCGGCATCAGCGCCTTTGACCGGGCCCGGACAATCCAGCTGCTGGCGGATCCGGCGACGCGGTCCGACCAGCTGGTGCAGCCGGGCCATATCTTTCCGCTCTGCGCGCGCCCCGGCGGAGTGCTGGAACGCGCCGGCCATACGGAGGCGGCGGTGGATCTCGCGGCGCTGGCGGGCTTGAGGCCGGCCGGGGTGATCTGTGAGATCCTCAACGAGGATGGCACGATGGCGCGCGTGCCCGAGCTGGAGGAATTCAAGCGCCGGAATGACCTGCCGCTGATCTCGATCTCGGCCCTCATCGAGTACCGGCATCACCGGGAGCGGCTGGTCGAGCGCATCGCGCAGCGTCCTTTCTCGTCGGAATACGGCGAGTTCACGCTGCACGTGTTCCGCAGCAAGGTCGACGGCCGGCACCACCTGGCGTTCTGCATGGGCCCGCTCGACAGCGCGCCCACGCTCGTCCGGGTGCACACGGAGAATCTCCTGAGCGACGTCTTCCATGGCACCAACATGGGCAGCCACCGATCGCTGCTGGCCTCGCTGCAGCGGGTCGCGCAGGCCGGACACGGCGTGATCGTCTACATGGAGCAGACGGGACGCATGCAGGAGACGCTGCTGCATGCGGACCAGCCCGCCGCCGCGTCCCGATTGCGCGACTACGGCATCGGGGCGCAGATCCTGACAGCGCTGGGCCTTCGCAAGATCCGGCTGCTGCAACATTCCCCGCGCCGCGCGGTCGGTCTCGAGGGCTACGGCCTCGAGATCGTGGAACAGGTTCCGGTCTGAACGCCGAACCCGCCCCCATCCATTTCCCGCCACCATGAGTCTCGCCGCCCCACGCCTGCAAAGAATCAACGGAGCCGGGCTGCGCTTTGGCATCGTCGCCGCGCGTTTCAACGAGGAGCTCGTGGACGAATTGCTGCGGCGCGTGACCGCGGGGCTGCGCGCCGCCGGGGTGAAGGCCGCCGCGATCGAGGTGCATCGGGTGCCCGGCTCGCACGAGGTGCCTTGGGCCGTCGCCCGCCTGGCCGCGCGCGGCCGGGTCGACTGCCTGATCGCCCTGGGCGCGCTGATCGGCGGGGACACGAATCATCACGAGATGGTCGGCCAGAGCGTGTCGCACGCCCTGCAGCGCGTCGCCATCGCGCGCGGCACGCCGGTC
>CAYMSE010000279.1:0-7677 GCA_964392935.1 uncultured Oleiharenicola sp. | reverse complement strand
CGACCGCATGCTCGCGATGAGCATCGCCGACCGGGTCGGCTTCATCATGGACGGCCGCATCCGCGCCGTCGGCCGGCCCGACGAGTTCAAGCACCCGGCGGATCCCGCCATCGCCAACTTCCTGAACCCGGTCGTCGACCTCAAGAATCCCCGCTTCAAACAACTGGAGAACACCCATGAATAACAGCCAACAAACCGTCCGCGTCGGCCTCTTCTTCCTGCTCGGCGTGGCGCTCGCCTGGATCACCTTCGAGTCGCTCAGCGGCGGGCAGATCTTCCGCAAGAAGGGCTACACGCTCGTCGCCCCGTTCGCCAACCTCAAGGGCCTCAAGACCGGCGACGACATCCTGATGGCTGGCGTGAAGATCGGCTCGGTCGCCGAGACGCGCCTCGGCCACCAGCGCGTCGAGGCCGTCCTCACCATCGAGCCGAAGGTGCAGATCCCCACCGACGCGGTCGCATCCGTCGAAACCTCCAGCCTGCTCGGCAGCCAGCACCTCGCGGTGAGCTTCGGGCGCGGCGCCACGTTCCTGAAGGACGGGGACGAGATCCAGACCAAGAACACCGTGGACATGAACGAGGTCATCGCCCAGCTCGGCTCGCTCGGCGCCAAGCTCGAGTCGGTGGCCGACGGGGTGAGCAAGGCGCTCGGCGGCGGCGAGGGCTCGACCTCGCTCTTCAACAAGCTCGACCGGATCGTGACGGACAACGGCCCGAAGCTCACCGAGACCATCGCGAACCTCCAGGACATCACCGCCAAGATCCGCAATTCGGAAGGCACGCTCGGCCGCCTGGTGAACGATCCCAAGCTGCACGACGAGCTCCTCGCCTCCGTGGGCGAGATCAAGCAGGCCGCGGCCGACGCCCGGGTCTTCATGGGCGACGCCAAGGGCATCGTGGCGGACGTGAAGAGCGGCAAGGGCACGCTCGGCGTGCTCCTCTACGACGACGCCACCGCGAGCAGCATCAAGGTCACGGCGAAGAACCTCCGGGAGATTTCCGACAAGATCAACGGCGGCCAGGGCACGCTCGGCAAACTCCTCTCCGACGACGGCCTGTACAAGGAAGCCCAAAGCACGCTGAAGAAGGCGGACCGCATGATCGACGGCCTGGGTGACCAAGGCCCGATCACCGCGGTCGGTGTGGCGGCGCAGGCGCTGTTCTAGGTCAGTTCAAGTTGAATTGTAGCCGCGATCCACTGTAGGTCGGGGTTCACCCCCGACTGTCGGGCGTAAAGCCCGACCTACGTGAGCGGCGGTGCAATTTTTGCAGCCGCTCCCGTCCGCGGCAACTCTGTCACGGGCGTTTGCGCCGGTATAGTCCGTCGAAGGCGGTGGTCCACGCGACCCCGTCCTTCGACTGTTCCCACAACTGGCGCACCGTGCCATCCGCGTTGGGCGTCCAGGTGATGCGCTCGTGCTGCACGGCGCCCGACGCCAGCGGGGTCGTGCCCACGAGCACCATCTCGCCGCGGGCGTTGAGACCGCCGGCCAGTTCGAGCCCGCCGCCGTTGCCGACCCAAAACTGCTGCCATTGCCGCTTCGCGGGAAACCAGGTGTTCAGGCTTCGCCCGGTGGCCCCGCCGGCGCCGGTCCAGTGCTCCAGCAGGCCCCAGCCGCCCGCGACCGACTCGATCCGGCTCGTGCCGACGGGCTTGCCGTCCGGCGCGGAGACGTCCCACTCGCCCAGCCAGAAATCGAACTGGCGGGCCTCAGGGGGCGGCGGCGGGGTTTGGGCGGACATGGGCGCGGCCGCAACGAACGCGGTGAGGAGGAGGAGCAGGCGCTTCATGGCCGCAGCATCGCAGCGGCGGCCCGGCGTTCAACCGCGCCGCGTCCAGCCGGCGGATTCTTGCGACTGGTCACAGGTGCGCCTTCAGCTCGTGGACGAAGGTGCGGCTCACCCGCAGCTTGGTGCCGTTGGTGAGCTCGACCGAGTACTCGCCGTACAGGGCGGGGCCCGCCTTCTTCATGTGCCGGAGATTCACGATCGTGGATCGGTGGATCCGCACGAAGTGCTTCGGGTCGAGGCGCTCCATGATCTTCTGCAGCGACATGCGCACGAAGCGCGACTTGTCCGTCGAGTGCAGGCGCACGTAGTCGCCGTCGGACTCGATCCAAAGGATGTCGCCCGGGGCCAGCATGTGGATCTCGCCGTCGCAGCGGATGAACTGGCGCTGGTCGTCCTCGCGCGGCCGTGCGCTGGCCAGGCCCTCGGCGGTGGCCCCGCTGGTCTTCAGCCGGTGGAGCGCCTGCATGATGTCGTCGAGCCGCCGGGCCAGTTCCTCGCGGTCGAGGTTGCGCACCGCCGACTTCGCGCGCGCCACGGCCGCGGAGAAGCGCGCGCGGTTGAACGGCTTCAACACGTAGTCGATGGCGTGCACCTCGAAGGCCTGCAGGGCGAACTGGTCGTGCGCGGTGACGAACACGATCTGCGGCAGCAGCGTCGGCGGGATCTTGGCAAGCACCTCGAAGCCCGACATCCCCGGCATCTGCACGTCGAGGAAGATCAGGTCGGGTTGGTGCTGCTTGATGGCCTCGATGGCCTGGGGGCCGGTGCCGCACTGGGCGATCACCTGGATGTCGGGGTCCGGGCGCAGCAGCGCCTCGACGTTCTGGCGCGCCAGGATTTCGTCGTCGATGATCAGGGTGCGGATGATGGCGGCGGTGGTGGTCATGGGGACGCGGGGTTGAAAGGCAGGGTGATGCGGGCGAGCACGCCGCGCGGCGGGTGATCGCGAAGTTCGAAGCGCGCGTCGTCGCCGTACAGCATGTGGAGGCGGGCGCGGGTGTTCTGGACCCCGATGCCGGGTCCGTCGATCAGTTCGTCCCGGGGCAGCGCCGGGCCGTCGTTGTAGACGGAAAGCACGAGCTGGGACCGCTCGCGGCGGGCGGTCACGCGCAGCAGGCGGGCGGTCGCGTCGCGGGAGATGCCGTGTTTCATGGCGTTCTCCGCGAGCGGCTGGAGGAGCAGGCTCGGCACCTTGGCGGGCAGGCAGTCCGGGGCGATGTCGTACTCGATCTGCAGCCGGTCCTGGAAGCGCACGCGCTCGATCTCGAAGTAGCGGCGCAGGAACTCGAGCTCGAGCTCCAGGGTTTCCATGGCTTCCTGCCGGTGTTCGAGCGCGCGCCGGAGGAGTTCCCCGAGGCCCGCGACCACCTCCTCGGCCTCCTGCGACCGCTGGTTGCGGATGAGGCTCGTGATGGAGTTGAGCGTGTTGAAGAGGAAATGCGGGTGCAGCTGCATCTTCAGCGCGTCGAGGCTGGCGCGCACGAGGCGGGTCTCGAGGCGCGCGTTGGCGAGGCGCAATTCCTGGGTGAGCTGCTGGCCGGCACGCCACTCGCGGTAGAAACCGACGGCATAGAGCGCGAAGCTCGCCGTGCAGTAAAGCAGCGCGGGCGTGTAGCTCCATTTGCCCGCGCTGCGCAGGTCCTGGACGATGACCGGCAGGAACGACCAGGGCAGGTGGTTGGCGACAAGGAGCCGCACCGCATCCAGCGCGAGGAAAAGCGCCATGATCATGAGGGCCAGCCCGGCATGCAGACCGAGCGCCCACGGCCAGCGCCGGTCCATGAACGTCAGCCGCGATTGCACCCAGAGCATGGGCGGCAGCAGGAAGAACCACACCGCCTCGACCGGCCAGCGATAGAGGCCCGTCTCGCGGAAGGAGGCCGCCGGGTCTCCGGCAAGCCAGCCGCGCGCGTCCCAACCCAGCCAGCCGGTCAGGCCCGCGGCGACGACAAGCCACAGGATGATCCAGATGCGCCAGTCCCGGAGATAGTCGCGCCAGGAGTTCGCCGGCGGCGTCATAGGAGGATCCTGCCCTCCGGCTTGGGCGGCGGCAACTGGAGGGAGATGCGCTTGAGCGCCTGCCGGCCCAGCGGATCGGCGTACCATCCCTGCACTTCGCTGCCGAGGAGCGTCTGCCGGCGCTCGAACAAGGTGGGGATCGTCGGAACAGCCTCCATCGCCCGGCGTTCTACCTCCGCGAGCGTGGCGAGTCGCTCCCGGCCGGATTGGCGGTCGGCCTCGGCCAGCAAGCGGTTAATTTCCGGGTTCTCCCAGCGCGAGGCGCTGTACAGGCCCGGTGCCGCGAAGGTGGCCAGCATGTCGCCGGCGTCCGGCACCGTCGCGAGCAAACCGGTGTAGAAGACGTCGTAGTCGCCGCTGGCCATGCGGGTGCGCCGGCGCTCGTCCCGATCGAGCGCGGGGTAGGTGCGGATGCCCAGCGTCCGGTACCAGGCATCCGTCCAGGCCTGCAGGTAGGGATCGTTTCGCCAGGCGGACGAGATCGGCATGATCAGCACGGGAAATCCGCGTCCGCCCGGATACCCGGCCTCCGCCAGCAGGCGGCGCGCCTCCGCCACGTCCTCATGCAGCAAGTTCAGCCGCGGCCGGCCCGGCATGTCGGGCACCCACGAAAACGCCGGCACCATGCGGCGCGCGTCCGCCGGCGGGATGGAGCCCGCGCGATCCACCGCCAGCGACAACGCCCGGCGCACGCGCAGGTCACGCAAGGGGCCGCGGGTGACATTCAAGTCCAGGGCGGTGACGACCAGCGCCATTTCCTGCGCCTCCATCACGCGCCGGCTCGTGGGCAATGGCAGCGGACCGCTCCACGGGACCGGCGCCATCATGTCGGCGAGCCCCGCCGCCACCAACAAGCGCGCCATCTTCAGGTTGTCCGCGCGGATGAAGCGGATGCCGGCCAGGCGCACGCTGGCCCGGTCGCGGTACTGCGCCGAGGCGACGAGGCGGTAACCCTCCGGTCCGGCCCGCCGCAGGGTGAACGCGCCATTGGTGACCAGGGCGTCCGGCTGTTGGAGAAACGCGCGCTCCTGGAGTGTCCGCTCGGTCCCGGACTGCAGCGGCACCAGCAGCGGATCCGCCAGCTCGGTGACGAAGGTCGAGCGCACGCCGGCCAGTGTCAGCCGCAGCGTCCGGTCGTCGACGGCCTCCATGCCGACCGCAGCCGGGTCGTCGATGCGGTGGCTGTGGTATGCCTCCGCGTTCTTCAGCGGGAACAGCACGCCGGCGAGGTCCCGGTCCCGCCGGAGCAGCCGGCGCCAGGCTCGCACGAAGTCGGCGGCCGTGACGGGGTCGCCGTTGCTCCACCGCCCGTCGCGGCGGAGGCGGAGCGTGAGGGTCGTGCGGTCCGCGGACCATTCCCAGCTTTCCGCCGCGGCCGGCTGCGGTTGGCCGGTCTCCGGATCGCACTCGATCAAGGGTTCCCACAAGCTGAGCACGAACTGGTTCTGGACCGGGAGCGGGAAGCTGCGTTGGTGCGGATCCAGGGCGAGCGCCTGCGTGTAGGCGACCCGCAGCACGTTGAAGTCGTCGTCCCGCCGCGACTCCACCGGCAGGCCCTGGCGCGGCCCGAGGAACACCGGCAGCAGCAGGGCGGCGGCACCGGACAACGCCAGTGTCACCCACCAGTGCACGCGGGAATCGGTAGTCATGAGTTGCGGATCGTGTCGCCAGCGACCGACCGGCGCAAATCATCGGTTCGCGGGCGTGCCCGCGCGGTTTATTTGCGACAAACCACCAAAATCGCGCGCCGAAACGCAGGATTCAACGGCGCGGGCCGCCCTGCGCGAAATAACGGGCGCGCAGCCGGAGGCCGTTCAGCCGGATGAAGCCGGTGGAGTCGCTCTGGTTATACCACGACTTCACGCCTTCCATGGACGCAATGTTCATGTCGTACAGCGAGTATTTCGACTTCCGACCGCAGGTGATGATGTTCCCCTTGTACAGCTTGAGCCGCACGGTGCCGGTGACGTGCTTTTGCGACTCGTCGACCAGGGCCTGCAGCGCCTCGCGCTCCGGCGCGAACCAGAACCCGTAGTAGACGAGCTCGGCGTATTTCGGGATGAGCGAATCGCGCAGGTGCATCACCTCGCGGTCCATCGTCAGGGATTCGACCTGCCGGTGGGCGTGCATGAGGATCGTGCCGCCGGGCGTCTCGTACACGCCGCGAGACTTCATGCCCACGAAGCGGTTTTCCACGAGGTCGACCCGACCGATGCCGTGCTTGCCGCCGAGGGTGTTCAGCGTCTTGAGCACGCCGGCCGGGCTGAGCTTGCGGCCGTTGACCGCCACGCAATCGCCCCGGACGAAATCGAGCTCGACGTACTCCGCGCGGTCGGGTGCGTCCTCCGGCGACACGGAAAGCTTGAACATGCCCTTGTTCGCCTTGGTCGTCGGATCGAACCACGGATCCTCCAGGATCCCCGCCTCGTAGGAGATGTGCAGGAGATTCCGGTCCATCGAATACGGTTTCTTGAGCGAGGCTTCGACAGGGATGCGGTGCGTGCGGCAGTATTGGATCATTTCCGCGCGACCCGGGAATTTCTCGCGAAACTTCTCGATCTTCCACGGCGCCAGGATCGCCAGCCGCGGGTTGAGGGCCATGTAGGTCAGTTCGAAACGGCACTGGTCGTTGCCCTTGCCCGTGGCGCCGTGGGCCACGGTATCCGCCTTTTCGCGCCGCGCGATCTCGACCTGCGCCTTGGCAATCAACGGACGGGCGATCGAGGTGCCGAGGTAGTACTGTCCCTCGTAGATCGCGTTGGCTCGGATCATCGGGTAGATGAAATCGCGGGCAAACTCCTCGACGAGATCGAGCGTGTAGTGCCTGGCGGCGCCGGTCTTCTTCGCCTTGGCAGGCAACCCTTTAAGCTCCTCTTCCTGGCCGATGTCGGCGGCGAAAGTGACGATCTCGGCATCGTAAGTTTCCCGGAGCCACCTGACGATGACCGACGTGTCCAAGCCGCCTGAGTATGCGAGAACGATCTTCATGATGAGCGCGCAGTGTGGGACATCCGATCCGGCCCGGGCAAAGTAAAAAGCAGGTATTACGCCCTAATCGAGGTCATCAGGATTGCTTTCACCTTTCGATTGGCGATGCTGCGTCCCAGTCCATTCGGCCCTGTGCAACGCTCCCCCCAAAGCCTTCGCCCCCGCGAGACCCGAGCCTTCACCCTCGTGGAAATCATGGTGGTCGTCGTGATCATCGGCCTGCTCGCCGCGCTGGCCCTGCCGGCATTCCAGCGTTCCCAGCGCGCCTCGCAGACCGCCCGCGTCGTGAATGATTTCCGGGTCTTCATGCAGGCGTTCGAAATGTACAACACGCAGAATGGCGTCTGGCCCAACAACGTCGGCGCCGGCGTGATCCCGACCACGCCGGTTTCAATGGCGAACGACTTTCGCGCCGCGACGTGGCAGGCGCAGACCGCCATCGGCGGTCGCTGGAATTGGGACAATTCCCTCACCTCCGGCGGCTACGCCGGGATCGCGATTTCCGGATTCACCTGCCTGGATTCGCAGCTGCAGGACATCGATTCGAAGCTGGATGACGGCGACCTGACCACCGGTCACTTCCGCCAAATCTCCAGCAACCGCGTCGCCCTGATCCTCGCCGAGTAGGCGGGATCAACCCCGGTAGCCCGCCAGACGGGCGAGGATGGCTTTCTGCACGTGGAGGCGGTTCTCCGCCTCGTCGAAAATGATGCAACGGGGACTATCGAGCACCTCCTGCGCGACCTCCTCGCCGGCGTGCGCCGGGAGGCAGTGCATGAAGAACGCCTCGGGCTTCGCCAGGGCGAACAACTTTCCGTCCACCTGGTAGGGCGCCAGCTTGCGCCGGCGCGCGGCCACTTCCTTCTCCTGGCCCATGCT
>CAYMSE010000278.1:0-8179 GCA_964392935.1 uncultured Oleiharenicola sp. | reverse complement strand
GCCAGCGGGACTAGGCGGGGGAAGATCATGCTTGGTCGGCAGGGTCGGGCATTGCCATCAGGCCGGGGCCAAGCCAGTCAGGTCAGGATGACTTGGCACCGAACGGAAACAGGTAAAGGGACGAGGCGGTCTGGGCAAATGCTATGTTTTAACCGGCGATTCGCCCCGGGGTTCCCTGCGATGCGATCGTGCCGTCCGCCGACCGGGGAGGAATTCCACTGATGCGAATCACTGGCGGACAGGCCCGGGGCATTCCACTGGCGCTGCCGAAGGGCGACGCGGTGCGGCCGGCCACGGATGCAATGCGGCAGGCGGTGTTCTCCAGCCTGGCCGCGCGGGTGCCGGATGCGCAATTTCTGGACCTGTTTGCGGGCAGCGGGGCGTACGGCTTGGAAGCGTTGAGCCGGGGTGCGCGCGGCGGCGTGTTTGTGGAAAAAGACGGGCGCACCGCGGGATTCCTGCGGCAGAACCTCGCCGCGGTCTGCAAGAGCCTCGGTCGGCCGGTGAGCGAGGCGCACGTGGTTACCGCCGATGCCGTGACGGTGGCGCTGACCGACGTCCCCGACCTGATCTTCGTGGATCCGCCCTACGATCTCATTCCGGTCGTCGCGCCGCGGCTCTTCACGCGCTTTCGCGAGTTGCTCGCGACCAAGCCGGAGGCGCTGGTGGTATTCGAGATGCCGGGGGAGCTGACCTTGGCGCCGGAGGGTTGGACCTGCGTGAAACGGCTGGGCAAGGGCGCGCGACAGCCCACGGTGGCGATCTTCACGGCCAGCCGCACTTCGCCTTGAGGAGGGCGAGCGCCGCGATGCACGCGGTTTCGGTGCGGAGCACGCGCGACCCGAGGTGGGCCAGGACAAAGCCGCTGGCGCGCAGGATTTCACGCTCACCGGGGCTCCAGCCCCGTTCCGCGCCCAACGCCAGGGCAACGCTCGCGCGGGGTGGGGCGGCGACGTCGGCCAGCGGGATCGTGGCTTCGTAGTTGTCGAGCGCCGCGCGGAGGCCGGCCGGCGGCAAAGCCGCGATCGCCTCTCCCAACGATCCGCCATGGCGGACCTGCGGGCGGCGCGTGCAGAACGCCTGGGCGGTGCCCGCCAGCACCAGCCGTTCGATCTCCGTGGGCGCCCACACCGAGCTCCGCGCGTAGCCCGTCTCGGACTTTTCGGTCCGGACGAACTCAATGCGGCTGACCCCGAGGCTGCTGGCCTCCCGCAGGATATCGCGCGCCGTCTGTGGCCGGGGCAACCCGACCAGCAGATACACCGGCGGCAGCGGCGGCGGTTCCTCCTGCCACGTGAACGAGAGCCGCAGCGCGTTGGCTTCCACCGCCTGCAAGGTGCCCTTGCCGCGCGGGCCGTCGACCAAACCGGCGTCGAAGCTTGCGCCCGGGGTTAATCGCAACACTTGGAGGATATGACGGGCCCTACGGTCGCCGCAGGGAAGCGGAAGCTGGACTTCATCGGCCGAGAAAAGAATGATATTCACGAAGGTACCGGGCCGGTCGATGCCGCCGGACTGCCGATATCCATGAGCAAACGCGAGAAACCCGCCGGATCAAACCCTGGCTTCGACGGAGGCGATGACTCCCATATCGGGCGCGTGGTCATCGTCGAGGATCAGCGGCTGGTCTCCGAGTTTCTGCAGTTCCATTGTCGCGACCTGAAGCTGCAGGTCGTCCAGCAGTGCACCGGGGTGAAGGACGGACTCGACGCGGTGCGGGCGCACCAGCCGGACCTGCTTCTCCTCGACATCTCGCTGCCCGATGGCGACGGGCTGGAAATGGCGAAGGTCGTCATCGAGGAGCTGCCCCGCGTGAAGATCCTGGCCATCTCCTCGCATCATGATCCGTGGACGATGCTCCAGGTGCAGCGGATCGGCATCCACGGCTTCGTCGACAAGCGTGACCAGAAGCCGGAGGTGCTGACGGAGGCCATGCTCGCCGTGCTGGGCGGGCGCGTCTACTACACGCCGGTGGTCAACCAATCGAGCGCCACGATCCGGCGCGACCCGAAGTCGTTCATCCGCGTGTTGTCCGACTACGAGACGCGCATCCTGTCGCTCATCGGCGAGTCGAAGACCGACGAGGAGATCGCGACGCTGCTGGCCATCAGCCCGGCCACGGTGCAATCCCGCCGCCGCGACATCATGCGCAAGCTCGACATCCACTCGACGCCGAAACTCATCCACTACGCGATCGTGAACGGCCTCACTCGCGCGGAGCAGCTGGCCCGCCGGAAGTCTCCTTGATCTGCAGGCGCGCCAGCTGGGCGCGCACCTCCTCCGCCAGCGACTGCGCCTCGTCCCACTGTTCGCGCACGCATTTTTCCTCCAGCCGCCGCGCGCGCGCCTCCATCTCGGTTTCGTGGATGAAGCTGAAGCGTCCGCACAGGAGGTGGGCGTAGTGGGCGGCCTCGCGCGCCTCGCGCGCGGCGACCGCGGCGTCGAGGTTGTCCAGCTCCACGTGCAGCTCGGAGAAATAGAGCGCGAGCTCGTCGGCGAACGGCACGCGCTTCTTCCGGGCGAGCAGCTGGAGGTTCTCGAACTTTGCCGCGGGGGGACGCGTGGCCGCCGCCGCGGCCGGCTCCGCCTGGAGCGCGCGCTTGAGCCGCTCGAAGGTGATGGGCTTTCCCAAGAACGCGTTCATGCCGGCGGCGAGGCACTCGGCCTGCTTTTCCGGCGTCGAGAAGGCCGTGGTGGCGAATATCCGGGCGCGGGCCGAGGCATTCGCCAGCCGGCGGATCCGGCGCGCGACCTCCAGCCCGCTTTCGCCCGGCAGATCGTAGTCGAGAAACACGAGCTCGCAGTCGTGCGCCGACGCGAGGCCCACGGCCTCCTCCGCCGCGCCGGCGGCGAGGACGCGATAGCCGAGCTCACCCAGCAGGTCCACCAGCACGATCCGGTTGTACTCCTGGTCATCGACCACCAGCGCGGTGCGCTCGACCGGCGACTGCGCCGGTTCCGGGGGCGGCGGAGCCGGGTCGGACTCCGGCGGCACGGCGAATTGCGCGCTGAAATAGAAGCTCGAGCCCTGGCCGAGCTCGCTCTCGAGCCAGATCGATCCGCCCATCTTCTCGGCGAAGCCCTTGCAGAGCGCGAGGCCCAGCCCGGTGCCCGGGGCGCGGCCCTGCCGGGCGGCGGCGCCCCGCTCAAAACGGGTGAACAATCGCTTCTGCTCCTCCGGCGAGATGCCGGGGCCGTCATCGGACACGGCGAAGATGACCTCGGCCCGGTCCGGGGTGGGGGCGGACTTGCACCAGACCGTCACGCTCACCTGCCCGCGACCGGAAAACTTCAGGGCGTTGCCGACGAAATTGAGCAGGATCTGGCGCACGCGACGCGGATCGCCCGTGAGCCGGCGCGGCACCGCCGGCGAGATCGCGACCTCGATCGGGATGCCGTATTTCTCGCTCTCGGCGGCGGCCATTGCGGTGACGCCGTCCATCAGTTCCGGCACGTCGAACGACTTCTGCTCCAGCTCGATCACGCCGGCCTGCATCTTGGACAGGTCGAGGATGTCCTCGAGGAGGGACGAGAGGTGGCTGGCGCACTGCCGCAGCATGCCGAACTTGCGGCGGCTGTCGGCGTCGAGGCCGGCGGTCTTCAGCGATTCGGAGATGCCGATCACGCCATTCATCGGGTTGCGGATCTCGTGGCTGACGCTGGCGAGGAAGTCGTCCTTGGCGGCGTTGGCCTTCACGAGCTCGGCCGTGCGCTGCTGGACGGTCGACTCGAGCTTCTCGTTCTGGGCGCGGATTCGGCGCTCACGGAACCGGATCACTCCCCAGCCGCAGAGGCCGAGGACGATGGCGTAGCCCAAGTACGCGTTGCCCGAGCGGTACCATGGGGGCAGGATCCGGAAGGCGACCACGGCGGCGGGGCTGGCCGCGCCGGCGGCGTTGACGGCGCGCACTTCAAACCGGTAGCTCCCCTCGGAAAGGTTGCTGAACTCGTAGCTGCCGCGCGCTTCCGGCGCGGACCACGGACCATCCTCGTGGCCGAGCCGCGTCTGGATCCGCCAGCCTTGCCCGTGGGATCCCGCGCCGGTGAACACCCGGAATCCCAGCCGGTGGTCCTGGAACGGGAAGGCGAGCTCGCCGGTTGGCGCCGGCGCGCTCGAGATCGCCGCATCGCGCCTGATGACCGGCGTTGCGGGGGCGCGCAACTCGAGCTCGGGTCCGTAGTCGAGGCGCAGGAGCCCCTCCGTGCCACCCAGCAGCAGCACGCGATGTCCGTGCTCCACGGTGACGCGCGCGAGGACGATCACGCCGACGGATTCGCAGGCCGACGAATCCAACTCGCGCCAAGTGGTGCCGCCGCCGGCCTGCAGCGTGAGGACCCCGAGGCCCTGGCCCCACGCCGAGGCGCTGGCATTGCCTTCCCGCCGGAATGCGAGGAGCAGCTCGTTGGGGCCGATGGCGGCGAAGGTCAGCGGCAGCTGCACGCCGGGGAGCGCTCGCGCGAGATCCAACCGGTCCTGCGTCTCATCCGCCAGCAGGGCCCGCCCGGGCGCGAACACGATCAGCTTGGAGCCGGTGCTGGCGAGCACCAGCTGGCCGGAAATCGGTTTGCCAGTCGCCGTCTCGGGCACGGGTTTCAGCGTGCGGTCGGCCGGATCGTGGATGAAGACCCCGTTGCTCGGGGTTCCGACCCAGATTCGGCCCCGTGCGTCCTCGTGGATGCCCTGGCTCGGAAAGTCGTTGAGCGAAATCGTGCGTGCATAGTGGAACGACTGGTCCGGCTGGCGCTCGACGGTTCCGATCATCCGATCCATGGCGAGGAGGTATCGACGCGCCGTGCGTTGCGAGGCGTAGATGCCGTTCACCAGGTTGGCGTCGAAGCTCATGATGTTCTCCACCTGGCCGCTCCGGTAGAAATCCAGCCCGCCGAAGCGACCCAGCAGCAGGCCATCCGGCAGCGCGCGGACGCTCGTGTAGCTCTTGCCCAGCCCCGGGAGGGGCACGAGTCGCGCGCCGCGTTCGGGCGAGGCGACACTCTGGAAGACTCCGGCGTGGGTGCTGACGAACATGTCGGCTCCGGCCGGCTCGATGTCCGTGACATTCTGGTCGAAGCCGCTGCCGCGGTTTAGGACGGAGATACGTCCGGCCCCATCGAAATGGTAGATGCCGTTGCTGCAGGTGCACCAAACCTGTCCGCGGGTATCCTCCGTGATCGAGAACACCGCGTTGCCGGGGAGGCCGTTTTGCGAATCTAGCCGGCGCAGGAGTTTTCCCTCCTGGTCGACCAGGATCATCCCGCCGTCAACGGTCCCCACGGCGTGGACCCCGCTGCGCAGGGTGGTGTAGCTGGCCAGGCGGTTGGTGGCGATGAACTGGTTGATCGACTCGTCGAACTCCAACTTCGCGGGGGTGCCGGGCCGATAGAAGCCGATCGCGCTCACCAGCAGGAGTCCCTTGGCATCGTGCGTCAGGCCCAGGATGCCGGAGCCGGGCAGCGAACTCGGGGCGAATTCGAGCTTCGGGCCTTCCACGGTGAGGCGGTACAGCCCGGATTCCACGTGGTGAATCCACATCTCGCCGTCGAGCGAGAGAGGGAAAAGGCGGGCGCGGCCCGGGAAATTCCAAATCTGAAACGACGATCCGTTCCAGGCATAGAGTTTCTCGCGACCGACGAAGTACAGTCTCGGGCCGACGACACCGGACCCCCAGATCTGGCCGACTGGTCGCTCGGATTCCGGCAATTGGTCGATCAGCGAGTGGTAGCGAAGATTCCCGATGGTCGGTTCGTCGAGATAGCCAATCTCGTTCGCCCCCGCGACCCAGATGCGGTCCCGGTCGAACTGGATGGTACGCACGGCGAACGAATTGCCGATCGGATAGACGCGCCAGCTCTGTCCGTCGAAGACGAAGAGTCCCCGACCCCCGACGAAAATGCGGCCCAGCGGATCCTGCACGGCAAACCACTGGCTCGTGTCCGCTCCGAGCTCACGAGCCGAGATGTGCTCGACGAGGGGGCGCGCCGAAGTGGGATCGGTCCAATCCGCGATGACGCAGACATTTCCGGACGCGAAAAGCGAAACGTAAAATAATTGTCGCAAGCCGGTGCGCATGCGGAACCAACGCTACGTTGAGTCAAGCGTCGCGCAATTGGCAATGCGCACCTGCAAATAGGTGAGGCGCCGGGTACGCCGGGGGGTGGGGGTGTCGGCAAATTCAGGCTATCTTGGTCGCTCCAACTGCCGGGCGGATCGGCCACGATGATCGGCGATGAAAACAATCACTCATACGATCAACGGGCTCACCTCGAGCGTCCTTTTCAACCTTGGTTTCTCCTCCGCGGCGCAGCGTCTCGATCCGATCGCGTCGTTGCAGCTGCCTGCGCAGCAGGCGTCGGTCGGTCGCGACTGCAACTGGCCCTGTATGTACACCCCCCGGCCGACCCGGTAACGCGCCGAGGCCGGTATGGTCAATCTCGCGGCCTTTCGCTATCGCGCGGTAACGGCCGACCGTGGCGGTCCGATCGCGCGTCTCGAGCTCTCTGATTTCACGATCATGGGCGAGCGGCGGTTCCTCGCGAGCGCGTTCCTTCGCGACGGGCTGGCGGCCGATCCCTCCGGCAGCCAGGTCTACAGCGGCGCCCACGGCAGCGGCGTGGCGTCTTCGCCAATGGTGGCGCGCTTCATGGCGATTTCCGAGGCCATGGAGCGCTGGGCCCACTGGCAGCTGCATCGGTCGGAGGAGGGACGCGCGTACGGCTTCGACGCGGATTCCTCGTCCAACGGGATGGCCGCGTATCCGGGCTTGTTCGCCCGGCAGGCGCGGCCGGGCGCGCTGCTGGAGGCGGCGGAACGGTTCAATCTCCTCCATTGGTGGGAGGGCCGCCTGTGTGCGACGGAATCGGCTGCGCCGTGGCCCGGAGTCCGGGCCGTCACCATCTGTTCCGAGGCGCCCGGGGTCACGGTGATCGTGTTCCGCCATACGCCGCAGGGGTTCGTGTCCTACGGCCACGCGGCCGCGGCCGATTTCATGACCGCGTGCGGCAAGGCGGCGCTGGAAATGGAGCGCCATGCAACGGTGCTCGACCGCTTTGCCCTGGCCCATGCCGGGAAGATCACCGGCTGTCTCGCCGCCGACGCCCATCCCATCGAGCGCCGGAGTGTCTTCTTCGCGACGGAGGCCGGACACGAGCTGTTTCGCGAACGCGTGCGCTCGTGCGCGCACCAGGCGGCGGCGACGCCTCGCCTGGTCTTCGACGGGGCGATTGCCGGGCCCTGGTCGCAGTACGCCGATGTGTGGCGGGTGGTCTACGCGCCGCCCAGCGACCGTTTCCTCAGCGCGGACGAGAACTATTTCTTCTGGTAGAAGCGTCCGGCGGAGCGAAGGAGTTTCCCCGGGGTGTGCCGGCGGAAGCGGTGGAGCGGCTAGTCGGAATCGAACCGACGACACCTGCTTGGAAGGCAGAGGTTTTACCACTAAACTATAGCCGCAACGAGCGTCGGGCATGCTGCGGGCAGCCCGATGACGTTCAAGCTTTTGTTCGGTCGCGGCGTCCGGTCCGTCCCGTGCGAAATCGAGATTGCCGCCGTACCGGTAAAGCACCTATCTTGCGCACACCATGGCCACCCCTGCTTCGTCGGCGAAACCACAGTCCAATGTTCGTGCCGCGCAAGCCCTGGCCAAGCAGAAGGCGCTCGAAAAGAAGGCGAAGACGTACAAGCTGGACCTCAGCGAGCTCGCGATCTTCACCAGCCAGCTGGCGTCGCTGCTCCAGGCGGGCCTGCCGCTCGTGTCATGCCTCGAGGCCCTGCAGGACCAGACGGAGGACCAAGTCTTCCGCATCGTGATCCGCGACGTCCGCAACGACATTTCCACGGGCACTTCCTTTTCCGCCGCGGTGAAGAAATTCCCGTCCTCGTTCAACTCGCTGTTCATCTCGATGGTGGAGGCCGGTGAAGCGTCGGGCGGACTGGCGGAAATTCTCGGCAAGGTGGCCAGTTATTTCGAGTCCACGGTCAAGCTCACCAAGAAGGTGAAGTCCGCCATGACGTACCCGATCGCGGTCATCGGCCTGGCCATCGCGCTGGTCAACGTGCTGCTGATCTTCGTGATCCCGGTGTTCGCCGCGATGTTCGCCGACTTCGGCGCCAAGCTGCCGCTGCCGACCCAGCTGCTCATCGACCTCAGCAATTTCATGAAGGCGTGGTGGTGGGCGATCGGCCTCG
>CAYMSE010000277.1:0-14893 GCA_964392935.1 uncultured Oleiharenicola sp. | reverse complement strand
CACGGTCTCGCCGAACACGCGCTTGCTCAGCGCGGCGCCGCCACAACCGGACTCGTTGGAAATCACGAGTGCAAACCGCTCGTCCTGGGCGCCGGCCCACAGCGCGGCCTTGCCCAGGCGCGAATGTCCGTGCAACGCGACGCGCGTCGCGTCGAGTTCGGGATCCGCCGCCAGCACGTCGAGCGCGCGGCTCAGGCCCCAGGCCCACACGCCGACGGCGCCCCACGCGTCCGGGGCGCGCGTTTCGGTGCCGGCGTCGCCGGCAAAAAGCGTCGCGGCGCTGGCCGCCAGGCCGTCGGCATGGTCGGGGCAAAGATCGCCGCAGTAAACGGTGGCGGTGGCGTAGCCGCGGGCCAGCACGCGCTCGATCTGCCACTGCGCCGCTTCCGCACCGCGCATCGTCGCGTTCGCGCGGTGCGCCGTCACTCCGTCCTTCTCGCGGTTGGGCACCCACGATTCCGGCAGCGCGATGTCCGGATCGGCGAGCACGGTGTGGTTGCCGTGGAAATTCAGGCCGAGGAACAGCGGCCGCGGACCCGGGAACCCGTTCGGCTGGTACACGAGCACCTGCATGCGCGGGCCCGCGGTGCCCGCGCCGAACCAGACGGTGATTTCCTTCCGCGTCGCCCGGCCCCCGAGCGCCGCGCGGTCGATCGCGGTCAGCTGCCAGTGCAGCGCGGCGGGGCGGCCGCCCGGCGTCCGGCCGTAGACTTCGCGCGCGAAGAGGCCAAGCAGCTCCGGCCGGCGCCGTTCGCGCCAGGTGGCGGCGGTCGTAACCGGCGTGCCGTCGGCGGCGACGAGCGCGGCCGGGAGCACGTACGCCGGCACCCGGTCCTCGTCGTAGTTCGTCGGTCTCGGTTCGGCGTGCATCACGACAGTCGCAAGGACCGGGAGGAGGGCGAGGCGGCGCGGGAACGACAGGCGCATGGACTACTCGGAGTCGTAGATCTGCACGCGCGTCCAGCAGGACTTGAATTTCTCGACGAACGCGAGGTGCAGCGGGTCGACCTGGTAGGCGGCCTCGGCGGCAACATCGCGGCACTCGACGACGAGGGCGACGTCGTAGCTGGCGTCCACCACGGGGCGCCGTGCGGTCGCGGCGGGCGTGCCGACGGCCACCTTGCTGGCCGCCTTGATGCCTTTGAGCGATTCGACGCCGCGGCGGAACTCGGCGCGCTGTGCCGGGGTGAGCTCGGGCTTGAGCCAGAAATAGACGCAATGGTAGAGCATCGCCCCGAGGGAACACTGCGCTATTGTCCGAGGCAAATGCCGATTGCGACCGGACGCCTCCTGGCATTCATTGCCCGCACCCCCATGAATCCGTTACGTCTCGTCTGCCTCGGCGGCCTGCTGGCCGCGTTCACCAGCCCCCTCCTCGCCAAGCTCGAACTGGCCCCGGCCTTCACCGACCACGCGGTCCTGCAACGCGATGTCGCGGTCCCGGTCTGGGGTTGGAGCGACGAACCGGGCGCGGACCTCACCGTGAGCTTCGGCGGACAGACCAAGCCGACGCGCGTGAACGCCTCCGGGCTGTGGCGCGCCGACCTCGACCCGATGCCGGCCAGCGCAACCGGCGGCGACCTCGTCGTCACCCAGGGCGCGACGACCGTCGCCTGTCACGACGTGGTCGTGGGAGAGGTGTGGCTCGCGTCCGGCCAGTCGAACATGGAGTGGGGCATGCGCGGCACGCGCGGCTACGACGTGGAAAAGGCCCTGCCGGCCAACCCGCTCATCCGCCATCTGCGTGTCGAACACGTCGGCGCCGACCTGCCCGTCGGCCGCGTCAAGACCAGCGGCTGGCTCGTCGCGGGGCCCGACACGCTCGGTGGTTTCACCGGCGTCGGCTATTTCTTCGCCAAGACCCTCTCCGCCAAGCTCAACGTCCCGGTCGGCATTCTCCACGCCTCGTGGGGCGGCACCGCGATCGAATCCTGGATTCCGGAACCGGTGCTGCGCACCAGCCGCGGCTGGACGGCGCTCAACGCGAAGACGCAGGAAGCCTGGAAGAACTGGTCCGAGCGCTTCGCCGCCCAGCCCGGCCTCGAGGCCGCGTGGGCCAAGGCGCACGAGGAGCTCCGCACCAAGGGCACGCCAATCCCCGCCGGCATGGAGTGGCCGCGCCCGCCGATGGGACCCGGCTCGGGTTTCGCCCCGGCGCGCCTGTACAACGGCATGATCGCGCCCTTCGTGCCCTCTGCGTTGCGCGGCGCGTTATGGTACCAGGGCGAGTCTAATGTCGGCCGCCACCGCGAATACGCCGAGCTGCTGCCGGCGATGATCCAGGCCTGGCGCTCCGCGTGGCCGCTCGGCGACTTCCCCTTCTTCGTCGTGCAGCTGCCGAACTACACCGACAACGGCAAGGCCACCGGTCGCGCCTGGGCGCAGTTGCGCGAGGCGCAGGACGTCGTGCTGCACCTGCCCGCCACCGGCATCGCCGTGAACGTCGACAACGACGAGCCCGACAACCTCCACCCGACCAACAAGCGCCCTGTCGGCGAGCGGCTCGCCTACCTCGCGCTCAACCGCGTGCACCGCGACCGCAGCGTCGTCGCGACCGGGCCGGAGTTTCAGGCGCTCGTGCCGGAGGGCGCCGCGCTGCGCGTGCTGTTCAGCGGCGCCGAGGGCCTGAAGAGCACGAAGCCCGCGGTCGGCGGCTTCGAAATCGCCGGCGAGGACCGCCTCTTCCAACCCGCCACCGCCAAGATCGAGGGCACCACCGTCGTCGTGAGCTCGCCTGCCGTGCCCAAGCCCGTGGCGGTGCGCTACGCCTACACCAACGCCCCCGATGCCACGCTGGTGAACGCCGCCGGGCTGCCCGCCACGCAATTCCGCACCGACGACTGGTGAGCCGGGGTCCGTTCGCCGGGTTGCGTCGGACGGAATCTTTTGGGAACATTGGCCAGACGAAGAGTCACTTACGCCGGTCCGCCTAAGGACCGGCCCTCTATCGCGTATTATCTGCACCAATCCCATTCCTGCATGAAATCCATCCGTCTGCTGCTCTCCCTCGGCCTCTTCGCCGGCGCGCTCCGGCTCGTCGCCGCCCCCGATGCCAACCCCGGCGTCGATTCCCGCATCTCCGCCGTCACAGTCTATCAGGACCGCGCCGTCGTCACGCGCACCGCCTCGGTGCAACTCGCCGGCGGCACCGCCGTCCTCGTCTTCCCCAACCTGCCGCAGGCACTCAACGAGCAGTCGCTGCAGGTCAGCGGCCGCGGCACCGCCCAGGCCACCATCCTCGACGTCAGCGCGAAACAAACCTACGTCGACTACACGCCCGACGCGCGGGTCAAGGAGCTCGAGGACCAGTTGAAGGGCCTCGGCAAGCAGATGCGCGGACTCGACGACCGGGGCACACTGCTCAACGCACAGTCCGCCACGCTCGACCGCATGGAAGCCGCGCTGTTCGCGCCGCCGGCCAAGGACGTGCCGCGGCCCGACCTCAACCAGTTCAGCGCCTCGCTCGCCTACCTCAGCGAACAGAAGGGCAAGATCACTGACGAGCGCGCGAAGCTCGATGAGCAGCGCGAGGACCTTCAGAACCGGATCAACACCGTGCAGGCCCAGCTCAACGAGCTCCGCGGCGCCGGCGGCAAGGCCTTCAAGACCGTCACCGTGCGCGTCGCCGCCGCGCAGGCGGGTTCGCTCGATGTTTCCCTCTCCTACACCGTCCCGGGTGCCTCCTGGGTGCCGAGCTACGACGCCCGCCTCGCCAGCGCCGAGCGCACCGTGCAACTCGACTACTTCGGCCTCGTGCGCCAGAGCACGGGCGAGGACTGGAAGGACGTCGCCCTCACGCTCTCGACCGCCCGCCCGTCGCTCGGCGGCGCCGCCCCGGTGCTGAACGTCAGGAACCTCGACATCTTCAACCCGATCGCGCTGCGGGAGCGGGAACTGCGCGACCAGCGCGCGGAAATGTCCATGCGGAAATCGCTCAACGCCCCGGCGGTCGCCGGCGCCGTGAACATGCAAACGCTGACGAGCAACATCGACGCCGCCGCTTTGGAGGACAAGGACGCCTCGTTCGCCCTCGCCACCATCGAGGCCGGCGCGACGAGCGCGTCCTTCAAGATCGCCGTCGCGTCCAGCATTCCCAGCGACAACTCGCCGCAGAAGGTCCCGATCACGTCGGCCACGCTCAAGGCGACGCCGGAATACCTCACGGTGCCGAAGCGCCAGGCCGCGGCGTTCCTGACCTCGAAAGTCGTCAACACCTCGGAATTCCCGCTGCTCGCCGGCGCGATGAACGTCTTCCTCGACGGCACCTTCGTCGCCACCAGCGCGCTGCGCACCGTGATGTCGGGCGAGAAGTTCGACCTCGCGCTCGGCGTCGATGACGGCATCGCGATCAAGCACAAGCGCGTGCAGAAGTTCACCGAGGACACCGGCCTGACCAACTCGGGCAAGCGCATCACCTACGAGTACCTGCTCACGGTCCAGAACAACAAGAAGACCACCGAGCGCGTGATCGTCGCCGACCAGGTGCCGCTCTCGCGCAACGAGAAGATCGTCGTGAAGCTGCTCTCGCCGGACGCGAAGGAAGTGAAGCCCACTGACGAGGGCACGCTCAAGTGGACGCTGGACCTCAAGCCCGGCGAGAAGCGCGAGCTCACGGTCAAGTTCACCGTCGAATTCGACAACAACGTGAACGTCACGGGCCTCGAGTAAGCCCGACCGCTCGAACCTCCCAACTCCTTCCCCGGGGCGCGGCGCAAGTCGCGCCCCCTTTTCTTGTCCGTCGTCCTGATCCCGCAGGTGCGGGAGAAGGATCCACGACCCCGTCTGCCGCGCCCGTTCCTTCGATCCGTAGCTGCGCTCAGGTGACAGGTGTTGTGTGTCAGGCCGGGAAAGCTACGTTCCCGCCGCATGCCCGCCCCGTCCACGCTCCTCGTCGACAACGGCTCGCTCGAGCCCGCCGCCACGCTGGGCCTGCGCGCGCTCGCGGCGAAACTGGGCGCGCGAATCGGGCGCCCCGTCGAGCCGGTGTCGCTCCTGCACTCGAGCGGCGTGCCCGCGGAAAAACTCGGCGGCGTGCCCGCGGAGATCCTCGAGCCGGCCCTCGAACGCCGCCTGACGGCAGGGCAAAACGAGTTCCTGGTCGTGCCGCTGTTCTTCGGCCCCAGCGGCGCGCTCACCGACTACCTGCCCAAGCGCGTTGCGCACCTCCGCACGAAGCACCCGGCGCTCGCGGTGACCGTGGCCGCCCCGCTGTTCGCGCCCGGCGACAACCGGCTCGCGCGGATTCTCGCCGACCACGTCCGCGAGGTCGCGCCGGAGCCGAGCCGCGTCGCCTTGGTCGACCATGGCAGCCCCGCGCGCGCGGTAACCGAGGTCCGCAACGAACTGGCCTGCCAGCTCAACGGCCTGCTGGGCGCTTCGTACCGCGTCGCGCCGGCGAGCATGGAGCGGCGCGAGGGTGCCGCATACGATTTCTGCGAGCCGCTGCTCAGCGGACTCCTGCGCCAGCCGGACTGGAACACCGGCGACGTGGTGGTGGCGATGCAGTTCCTCCTGCCCGGACGCCACGCCGGGCCGCATGGCGACGTCGCCACCATTTGCCGCGCGGCCGAGCTCGCGGGGAACGGCCACCTGCGCACCACGATGACACGGCTGGTGGCCGAGCATCCGCTGCTGGTGGACATCCTCGTCGACCGCTGGCGCGCGGCCGCCGGATAGCCGGCGAACGTTCAGGGCATCGCGCGGCGGTGCAGGTCCGGCACCTGTGCGGCGAAGTCCGACAGCCGCACGACCTCGCCGATGACAACGAGCGCCGGCTGGCCGATTTCCTCGGCCGGAATCTTCTCCGCCGCATCGAGGCGCATGACGCGGATGCGCTGGGTCGGCAGCGTGGCTTCGCTGATGAGCGCCAGCGGCGTTTCCGGCGCGAGGCCGTGCGCCAGGAGATTGCGGGCGATCTCCGGCAGCCGGCGCACCCCCATGTAGAAGCAGAGCGTGGCGCGCAAGCGCACCAGCGCGTGCCAGTCGAGCGCGTCCGTGTTCGCGGCGCATTGGTGCCCGGTCACGAACACGACGGCCGACGAATGGTCACGATGCGTCAACGGGAGCTTGGCGGCGGCGGCCGAGGCGGTGGCCGCAGTCACGCCCGGCACGATTTCAAACGGCAGGCCCGCCGCCCGCAGCGACTCGATCTCCTCCCCGGCCCGGCCGAACACCAGCGGGTCGCCGCCCTTCAGGCGCACCACGCGGTGGCCCTTCTGCGCGAGGGAGACCAGAAGCGCATTGATCTCGGCCTGGCTGGCATTGTGCCGGCCGGCCCGCTTCCCTACCGGGTGCAGCTCACAACCCGCCGGGCAGTGCCTGAGCAATTCGGGGTTGGCCAGTTCGTCGTAAACCACCGCCGTAGCCCCTTCCAAAGACCTCAAACCGCGAAGGGTAATCAAGTCAGGCGCCCCTGGACCGGCTCCAATGAGCCAGACGAAACCTTTTATTGGTGAGCTATTTGAATCTAACATGACTTCCTTACTAAATATGACCTCTTTTGAACTTTCTTTTTTGGTCAGGAAGAGCAAGCGTTCAGTAAGTCATGTCCGATAAACCCGCTCCCACGCCCAACAAGAACGAGCTCCTGAAGCAGCGCATTCCGACGCTGGCCGGCAACATCGCGGCCACGCTGGCCGATCCGGCGGCCGAGAAATTTTCGGAGGATGACGAGCAGTTCATCAAGTTCCACGGCATCTACCAACAGGACGACCGCGACCTGCGCAAGACCGGCAAGAAGTGGCTCGTGATGATCCGCGGGCGGATCCCGGGCGGCATCATGACGCCGGCGCAGTGGCTCGTGTTTGACGACCTGGCAACCCGGTACGGCAACAACACCCTGCGCGTCACCACCCGCCAGAGCATCCAGTTCCACGGCGTCGTGAAGGCGGGCCTGGGCCCGCTGATCAAACGCATCAACGACAGCCTGCTCTCCACCCTTGCGGCCTGCGGTGACGTGAACCGCAACGTCACGGCCTCGCCCACCCCGGCCACCACCGTCGCGCGCGAGGAGATGATCAAGGACGCGCGCCTCGTCGTCGCCGCCCTGGCGCCGAAGACCCCCGCCTACCACTCGATCTGGGTCGACAACGTGCAGCTCAACCTGGACGCGCCCGAGAACCGCGGGTTCACCGACCCGCTGTACGGCCAGACCTACCTGCCGCGCAAGTTCAAGACCTCGTTCGTGAACCCGCCGGTGAACGACATGGATGTGTACACCAACGACCTCGGCTTCATCGCCGTAGTCGAGGGCGACCGCCTCGTCGGCTACAATGTCGCGGTCGGCGGCGGCCTCGGCCGCAGCCACGGCAACGAGCAGACCTACCCGCGCCTCGCCGACGTCATCGGGTTCATCCCGCGCGAAAAGGTCGTCGAGGTCGCCCGGGCGGTCCTCACCATCCACCGCGACTTCGGCGACCGCACCAACCGCAAGCACGCGCGCCTGAAGTACGTCGTCGAGGAGCGCGGCGTTGCGTGGATGACCGCCGAGGTGAACCGCCGCGCCGGCGGCGGGCTGTCGGGCGTGCGCCGCTTCGAGTTCACGACGACCGGCGACATCTACGGCTGGAACCGCGCGGTCGACGGCTCGCTCTTCCTCACCCTCTTCGTCCAGACCGGCCGCATCAAGGACGCCCCGGGCCACGCGCTGAAAACCGCGCTGCGCGAGGTGGCCGCGAAGTTCCCGCACATCGAATTCCGCCTCAGCGCCAACCAGAACGTCATCCTCGCCAACATCCCGGCGGCCGACCGCGCCGCGCTCGACGCGCTGCTGGTCTCGCACGGCGTGAAGACGTCAAACCAGGCCTCGGCTCTCCACGCCGCCGCGATGGCGTGCCCGTCGCTCCCGACCTGCGGCCTCGGCCTGGCCGAGTCCGAGCGCGCGCTGCCGGGTTTCATCAACCGCATCGAGCAGCTCGCCGCCGAACTCGGCCTCGCGGGCCAGGAGATCATCATCCGCTCGACCGGCTGCCCGAACGGCTGCGCGCGCCCGTACATGGCGGAAATCGCCTTCGTCGGCAAGGCGCCCGGCAAGTACCAGCTCTGGCTCGGTGGCGACGTGTCCGGCACGCGCCTCAACCGCGTGTTCAAGGACGTGATCAAGGAGGCCGACCTCGAGACGGAGCTGCGCCCGCTGCTCACCCGCTGGCGCGACCAGCGCGTCACCGGCGAGCGGTTCGGCGACTTCGCCACGCGGGTCCTGCTCCCCGAAGCCGCCGCCCTCGCGGCCGCCACCGCCACCGCCGCCGCCAAGCCCGCCGCCGTGCCGGCCGGCGCCTGATTTTTGCCATGACCGACACCGAACTCGCCCGGCTCAACGCCGAGCTCCGCACCAAGTCGCCGCTCGAGATCGTGCGCTGGGCCGTCGCCCAGGCGCCGGGCCGCGCCGTCGTCTCCACCAACTTCCGCCCGTACGAGGCCGTCGTCCTCCACCTCGCCACGCAGGCCCAGCCCGACATCCCGGTGCTCTGGGTCGACCACGGCTACAACCGTGCCGCGACCTACCGGCACGCCGAGCAGCTGCGCGCACAGCTCAAGCTGAACCTCAAGCCGTACCTGCCCCGGCTCACGCCCGCCCACCGCGATGCGGTCCACGGCCCGGTGCCGTCGCTCGACGACGAGGCCGGCCTGAAGCAGTTCAGCGCCGTGATGAAGCTCGAGCCGTTCCAGCGCGGCATGCGCGAGCTGGCCCCGAAGATCTGGATCACCGCCCTGCGCAAGGTGCAGAACCCGAATCGCGCCGGCCTCGACCTCGTGTCGCGCGACGCCAACTTCGGCGCGCTCAAGGTCAGCCCCGTGTTCCACTGGACCGACGCCGAACTCGAGGCCTACCTCGCGCAGCACCAGCTGCCCAACGAATGGGACTATTTCGATCCGGCCAAGGCTGACGAGAAACGCGAGTGCGGCCTGCACGCCGCGTGGGGCAAGCAAGCCGCGCAGGGCGCCGCGACATGAACAGCTACCACCTAGACCACCTCGATCTCCTCGAGACCGAGGCGATCCACATCATGCGCGAGGTCGCCGGCGAATTCGAGCGGCCCGTGCTGCTGTTCTCCGGCGGCAAGGACTCCATCTGCCTGCTCCGCCTCGCCGAGAAGGCCTTCCGGCCGTCGGACCTCCCGCTGCCGTTCCTCAACGTCGAGACCGGCCACGAGTTCCCCGAGCTCATCGCGTTCCGCGACCGCCGCGCCCGGGAACTCGGCGCCAAGCTCATCGTCCGCACCGTCGACCAGGCGCTGGCGAACGGCACCGCCACGCAGGCGCCGGGAGAAATCAGCCGCAACAAGCTGCAGATCCCCGTGCTCCTCGGCGCCATCGAGGAATTCCGGTTCGACTGCGCCATCGGCGGCGCGCGGCGCGACGAGGAGAAGGCGCGGGCCAAGGAGCGCTTCTTCAGCTTCCGCGACAGCTTCGGCCAGTGGGATCCCAAGAACCAGCGCCCCGAGATCTGGAACCTGTACAACGGCCGCCTCAACGCCGGCGAAAACATGCGCGTGTTCCCGCTCAGCAACTGGACGGAGATGGATGTGTGGGAATACATCCGGCGCGAGCAGCTCGCCGTGCCGAGCATCTACTTCAGCCACACCCGCGAGTGCTTCCGCCGCGGCGGCCAGTGGCTGCCCGTGCCGCCGCCCCCGGCCGACGCCACGAAACCCGATCCCTTCGCCGGCGCACGCCCCCGGCCGCACGAACCCGTCCGGACCATGGTCTGCCGCGTCCGCACCATCGCCGACATGATCAGCACGGGCATGATCGAGAGCCCGGCCGATTCCGTGGACGACATCATCGCCGAGGTCGCCGCCGCCCGCGTCACCGAGCGCGGCTCGCGCGCCGACGACAAGGCCTCCGAGGCCGCCATGGAGGACCGCAAGAAAGCCGGTTACTTCTGAGCCCGCCGAAACCCCTCATGTCCGTGGTCGCCACCTCCTCCGCCTCCTCCCTCTCCCGCCCGCCCGTGCCGGTCGTCGACATCCTCCGCCTCAACACCTGCGGCAGCGTGGACGACGGCAAGTCCACGCTGATCGGCCGCCTCCTGTACGACTCGAAGTCGCTCATGGAGGACCAGCTCGAGGCCCTCGCGCGCTCGGCCGACATCACCGGCGGCGGCCAGATCAACCTCGCCAACCTCACCGACGGCCTGCGGGCCGAGCGCGAGCAGGGCATCACCATCGACGTCGCGTACCGCTACTTCGCGACCCCGCGGCGCAAGTTCATCGTCGAGGACACCCCCGGTCACGTGCAGTACACGCGCAACATGGTGACGGGCGCCAGCACGGCGAACCTCTCCATCGTGCTGGTCGACGCCCGCGCCGGCGTGATCGAGCAGAGCCGCCGCCACACGGCGATCGCGTCGCTGCTCCGCATCCCGCACCTCGTGGTCGCGGTCAACAAGATGGACCTCGTCGACTGGAGCGAGGCGCGCTTCAACGAGATCCGCGCTGAGTTCGAGGAGTTCCTCCCGCGGCTGGACATCAAGGACGTGAAGTTCATCCCCCTGAGCGCGCTCAACGGCGACAACGTCGTCGAGCCCTCGCGGCACACGCCCTGGCACGTCGGCCCGACGCTGCTCGGCCACCTCGAGACGGTCCACATCGCGAGCGACCACAACCTGAACGGCTTCCGCCTGCCCGTGCAGTGGGTCAACCGCCCGAACAACCCGACCGACCGGCGCCTCCACGACTTCCGCGGCTTCAGCGGCCAGATCGCCGGCGGCATCGTGAAGGTGGGCCAGAAGGTCATGGCGCTGCCGGGCGGGGTGGTCTCGACCGTGAGGGAAATCCACACCTACGACGGCCCCCGGGCGGAGGCCTTCTGCCCGCAGTCCGTCTCCCTCGTGCTCGAGCACGACGTGGACGTGAGCCGCGGCAGCATGCTGGTCGGCCTCGACGTCCTGCCGGGCGGCGGCTCCGAGTTGCACGCCAAGGTCTGCTGGATGCACCCGCGCGCGCTGCAGCGGGGCAAGAAGTACTTCCTCAAGCACACCACGAGCACGGTGCAGGCGATCGTCACGGAGATCGAGAGCCGCCTCGACATGGCGACGCTCGAGGCCCGGCCCGCGCCGGCCGAGCTGGGGATGAACGACCTCGGCGAGATCCGGCTCCGCACCGCCAAGCCGCTCTACTACGACGGCTACGCCACCAACCGCCTCACCGGCTCGTTCATCCTGATCGAACAGGGGACGAACGCCACCGTGGCCGCCGGGATGCTCATGACGCCGACGGAGTTTGTGAAGCCGGAAAACACCGACTACGCCATTTGAGCATGAAGATCTCGGTCAAAGTCGACTATGCGTGCCGGGTCATGGCCGAACTCGCCCGCCTCGACGGCACCGGCGCCCTCGCCCAGATCGAACACCTCGCGCGCGCCGAGGCGGTGCCCGCCAATTTCCTCGCCCAGATCCTCGGCAAGCTGCGCGGCCACGGCCTGATCACGAGCCGCCGCGGCAACCTCGGCGGCTACAAGCTGTCGCGCCCGCCCGAGGAGATTTCCCTCTACGACATCATGATCGCCACCGAGGGCGAATGCCTCGGCCTCAGCGGCAACTTCCAGGGCCAGAGCGGCCGCCGGCTCAAGCAGGTCTGGAGCGAGGTGCGCGCCGCGTTGATCGAGAAGGTGAAGGGCTACACCCTCGACCAGCTCGCGGCCAAGAAAGCCGAGGAGATGTACTACATCTGAGGCCGGCGGGACCCGGCCGGTCTCCGCCCCCGCTCCCGCCGATGTACTCCGCCCCCCTGACCGAACGCGCGATCCCCGCGCTGCTCGTCGCCGCGTTCCTGCTGTTCGCGACGGGCGTCTTCTTCCCGTTCTTCCACGTCACGAAGTTCTGGGTCTTCGACGACGCCGTGTCGGTCGTGGGCGGCATCTACACGCTCCTCCGCGAGGGCGAGTACTTCCTCTTCGTCATCCTCACCCTGTTCACGCTGGTGTTTCCCTGCGTGAAACTCGGGCTGCTGGCGGTCACGTGGCTGGAACGCGATCACGACCTCGCCCGCGTCCGGCGCCTGCACCACTGGGTTGAGTCGCTCGGCAAATGGTCGATGCTCGACGTGTTCGTCGTCGCGATCCTCATCGTCGCGATGAAGTCCGCCGCGGTGGCGGAAATCCACATCGGACTCGGCCTCTACCTCTTCACGTTCTCCGTGATCGCCACGCAGGTGGCCTCGGCCTGGGTGGCGCGGCGCCTCGGACGCCGCCCCTGAACGCGAAGAGCCGCGGCGCACCCCTGCGCCGCGGCTCGCGCACACATTTCCGCCCTGCGGCGGAAAATTGGTTCAGAACCGGAAGTTCGTGCCGACCGTGAACGTCGTGTTCTGGTCGTCGTCGCGCTCCAGCCCGGCGGTCACGGCCCACTGCGGCGTGACCCAATAGTTGCCCTTCACGCCGAAGTTCCAGGCGTGGCCGTTGTCGATGTCCGGCACGTCGACGTACTGCACGTACGGGGTGACGGTCGTCTGCGCCGCGACCTGGATCTCGGCGCCGACGGCGACTTCCCAGTAGAAGGAATTGTCCTTCGCCCCGGCGAAGCGCGTCCAGGCGTAGCCGGCGCCGGCCTCGACGTAGGGCTTGCCCCAGTTGTAGCTCGTGCTGAACGCGCGCAGGCCGGCGGACAGGACGTTCTGCCGGAGGTTCGAGCCCGCGATGGAGCCGAAACGCGCATAGTCGTAGCTCAGGAAGCCATCGAGGCCGAACGACAGCGGCTGGTTCAGCGCGAAGTGGTAGTTGTCCGCGTGCGCCGAGACGCCATCGAGGTCGATGTAGCTGTACGTCAGCGCGCCGTAGACCTGGCCGAGCAGGCCCTGGCCCGCCACGGGGGCGGAGGGCTGGTCGGCCGGGAGGCCGCTGTCGGCCCGGGCGGTCAGCGCCCCGAGTCCGAGCGCAGAGGCGAGAACGAGGAATTTGAGTGAGGTGGTTTTCATTGGCTTCTTGGGTTTGCAGGTACCGACCGCGCAAAGCACGCGGTCGATGTCGCTGGAAACACGCATTCAGGGCCGGGGGTTCCGTGCGCGCGGGTTTTCCAAACTTTTTCGCGAACGGCCCGGAACCCGGCGGGCGCCGCTGTGTCGCCCGCGCGCATTTTAGCCATCGTTTGCCAAATTCCCCATCGGTGACTAGCGTCCGGGCGCCATGAAACCCCTCCGCTGCTGCCTCGTCATGCTCTCCACCTTCCTCGGCCTCCTGGCCAACGCCTTCGCCGATCCGCTCAAGGTCGGCGATTCCGCCCCCGCCGTCACGGCCACGACCGACGCCGGGACCGCGCTCGCCCTCGCCGACGTCTACCCCAAGGGCTACACGCTCGTCTATTTCTACCCGAAGGCCGACACCCCGGGCTGCACCAAGCAGGGCTGCTCGCTGCGCGACTCCTACGAGCAACTCCTCAAGAAGGGCGTCACCGTGATCGGCGTCAGCCACGACGACGTCGCCGCGCAGAAGGCCTTCAAGGAAAAGTACCACCTGCCGTTCACCCTGCTCGCGGACACCGAGAGCGCCGTGGTGAAGGCCTTTGGCGTGCCGAACATTCCCGCGACCAGCCTCGCCACGCGCCAGGCCTACCTCATCGACAAGGACGGGAAGATCGTCTGGGCCGACTACAAGGCCTCCACCGACAAGCAGGCCGCCGACGTGCTCGCCGAGCTGGCAAAGCTTGGCGTCTGAGGCGTGCCCACCGGGCGGGGCGGCCCGCCCCGGCCGGAACCTTCACCCTACAACTCGTCGTCGTTGCCCGGCGCGAGCGCCTCGGCGCGCGGATCGTGCCGGGCGCGCTCGATCCACTCGCGGAACAGCGGCATCTGGTCGAGCCACGCCGGCGGCAGCGGCGCGGCGACGAGATCGATCACGCGCCACGTGTCGTCCTCCGCGATGACGACGTTGCGGTCGTGCGTGTCCGCGACCAGCCACGGCGTCCCGTCCACGAAAGCCAGCCGCGGGTGATCGCGGTCGGCCCGGAGGAAACGCGACGGGATCGACATGAAGCGGTGCGGATCGAGGCCGGATACGTCTGTCTTCTCCGGCAGCGGCCGGCCAAGCGTCTGCTTCACGACGAGGATGCCCTCGGGGGTGATGCCGACGATCTCGGTGGGGATGCCGAAGAGGTGCGTGAGCCGGAGTTTCTCGAACAGGAGCCGGTAGCTGCCCGGCACCGCGTGGGCCTGGAGCCGGTCGTCCTCGCTCCGCCCGAACGCGAACGTGGCGCCGACGTCGCCGCCCTCGCGGAAGAGGAAGAACTTGTAGACCGAGCGCCGCGCGTCGACAAAGGCCAGCGCCTCCACGCCGCCGCCGATGCGGCGCAGCCGCGCGCTTTCGACCTCGAACGGGTCCTCGACGTCGGAACTGAAGCCGAACGTCTCGAACGGGATCACCGGCAGCAACCGGCGGAATTCCCGGATGGCGTCGCCCAGCGCGGCCCAGTCACCGCCCGCCAGCTCCAGCAGGCCTACTTCGTCTTCCCGGGCGAGGACGAGAGTGCGGTCTTGATCTGCTGCGATAGAGCATTGGGCTGCTTTTTCGCCCAGCTGATCGAGCGCCCGAAGTCGTTGCCGGTGACCGTCCAAAACAGCGGCCCATCCTTGCGCGTCGGGGAGACGGGCGCCTTCGAGGTGGGTGACGGTGCCGGAGAACGGGTCGACGGTGGGCATGACTCGGCCATGGCCCAACGTCATGACGACCCGGACCGAACGCAAAGACTATTTGTCCGCACGCTGTTCACAACGGAATCCCCGGGCGCGAAAGTAACGGCGCGATCGGGGCTTCGTGGCTATGGTTCCGGCCGCGTGACCCGATCCGCCCGACCCGCCAGCCCCCGATTCCAGGTCCACCGCGAGTCTTGCCGTGGCTCGTTTTCCCTCTCAAACCTCTCGCTTGACACCCCCCCGTCCGCCCCGCGACCCTGACCCTCTTT
>CAYMSE010000276.1:0-11100 GCA_964392935.1 uncultured Oleiharenicola sp. | reverse complement strand
GCCGTCGCGCCGGCTCGAGAAGATCCCGGCGGAGACATCCGCCTCGGCGTTCGGCGCGCCCTGCACCGACGCGGCGAACGAGAGGAGGCCGTGGTTCCCGGCCGTCACGTTGCCGCGCGCGGCGAGGCTCGGTTGCGGCGGGGCGCTCACGAGCTGGATCACGCCGGCGTCCCCGGCCTGGCCGAAGAGCGTGTTCGCCTGCGGGCCGCGGTGGACGGCGATCGACGCGAAGTCGTACAGCGCGGTCGGAAAGGTGAACGCGCTGCCGAGCGGGATGTCGTCGAGGTACACCGGCGACGACGAGTCGCTGAAGTACGGTGTGTTGCCGAGGCCGCGGAGCGTCGTCGTCTGGCCGAAACCGCGCGCGCCCGCGTCGTTGATGGCGAAACCGGCCGCATGGCGCGCCGCATCGGCCAGCGCCGCGGACGGATCACCGGCGGCCGGCGGCACGACGACGCTCGGCTGGAGCGTGCGGGTGCCGGCGGAGCCGGTGACTTCCATGTCGGGCAGTTTCTGGACTTCCTGCGCGCACAGCGGGAGCGCGGCGGCGAGCGCCAGGCAGGGGAGGAGACGGCGAAGAGCGTGAATCATCGGAGGAAACGCGCAGTGGGAATCCGCCGCGCCGAAATCGCAAGCTCGACGTGGCCGGCCGCGCACGGGCAACCAATCGCAATAATGAGAGCGCAATTTCTCAGGTTTCGCGGGCGGCGGGAGTTGCAATCTGTTGCGCGCGGACTTTTCTCGATGCGACCCTGCTCATGCCCCGAGTCACTCTCGCCCTGCCCCTGCTCGCCGGCGCCTCCCTGCTGGGCGCCGCGGACACCGCCCTCACCACGTTCAACCGCGACATCCAGCCGCTGTTGCAGGCGCACTGCTATGACTGCCACGGCGATGGCAACAGCAAGGGCGGCGTCCGCCTCGACGGGTTCAAGTCCGACGCCGACCTGAAGGACCACAAGCTCTGGCTGCGCGTGCTGAAGAACACGCGGGCGCACATCATGCCGCCGGCGGACGAGGACCCGCTGGAGGAAACCGACATCGCGAAGCTGGCGGAGTGGATCAAGCGCGACGCCTTCGAGCTCGACCCGGCGCGACCCGACCCCGGCCGCGTGACGGTCCGCCGCCTCAACCGTGTCGAGTACCGCAACACCGTCCGCGACCTGCTCGGCGTCGACTTCGACACGCAAAAGGAAGTCCCGGCCGACGACACCGGCCACGGCTTCGACAACATCGGCGACGTGCTGACGATCTCGCCGATGCTCCTCGAGAAGTACCTCGACGCCGCGCAGGCGGTCGTGTCCGGCGCCGTGCCGACGCAACCGCGCATCGTGGCCGAGCACGCGATTGAGGGCCGGCGCTTCGCCACCGTGAAGATTGAGCAGCCGGTGACGCTCGTCGCGGACACGAATTCAATCGCCGGCACCGAAACCTCGCCGCCGGCGGCTGGGGCGGCCCCGGCTGGCGCCGCCGCGCCGACCCCGCTGTTCCAGCGTCCCGCCCCCGCGCCGGTCGGGGATGCCCTCGACCTTTCCTACTATACGCCGGTGACGGTCGAGTCGCGGCACTCCGTCGCGGCCGACGGCCGCTACCAGGTGGCGGCGGATCTCACCGCGGTCGAGCGCTACGTCGACGACCAGTTCGACTACAACCGTTGCCGCGTGCTCTTCAAGGTCGACGGCGAGACGCTGGTGGACCGCGAGTTCGTCCGCGAGGGCGAGGGCAAGAACTTCCGGTTCACCTTCGACCGCGACTGGAAGGCCGGCGAGCACGTGCTCGGGTTCGAGGTGCGGCCGATCGGCCCGGATCGCGACCAGAAGCGCCTCCTGCGGTTGCGTCTCAACGAGGTGGTCGTGCGCGGCCCCTTCGCGGAGAAGTACTGGGTCCAGCCGGCGAACTACGCGAAGTTCTTCCCCAAGCCCGTGCCGAAGCGCGCCGGCGCACGCGCGCGGTACGCCCGCGAGCTGTTGACCGATTTCCTCAACCGCGCCTACCGGCGTCCGGCCGACCGCGAGACCGTCGACCGCATGGTGCAGATGGCGACCAGCGTTGCCGGCCAGCCCGGCGGCACCTTCGAGGGCGGCATCGCGCAGGCGATGGTCGCGGTCCTGGCCTCGCCGCGCTTCATCTTCCGCGAGGAGGAGGTCGCCGCCCCGCCGCCCGGGCAGGTGCACCCGTACGTCGACGAGTACGCGCTCGCGTCGCGGCTGTCCTATTTCCTGTGGTCGTCGATGCCCGACGCGGAGCTGTTCCGCCTGGCCGGCGAGGGGAAGCTGCGCGCCCAGCTGCTGCCGCAGCTCCAGCGCATGCTGGCCGACCCGAAATCCGCGGAGTTCGTGCGGAACTTCACCGGCCAGTGGCTGCAGGCGCGCGACATCTCGACCGTCGTCATCAACCCGCTCGACGTGTTCCTGCGCGAGCACCCGAACCCGGAGTTCACCGCCGCGATGGAGCGCTTCCGCGTGATCTTCCGCATCCATCCCGACGCCCGCACGCCGGAACAGAAGGCCGAGGCGGAGAAGCTGCGCGCCGTCGTCTTCCCGGTCTTCCGCGCCGAGCGGCCGCAACTCACGCCGAGCCTGCGCAAGGCGATGCAGGAGGAGACGGAGCTGACCTTCGCGCGCGTCCTGCGGGAGGACCGCAGCCTCGTCGAGCTGCTCGACGGCCACTACACCTACCTGAACGAGGAGCTGGCGAAGCATTACGGCATCGACGGCGTGAAGGGGAAGGAGATGCGGCTAGTGGAGCTGCCGCCCGACAGCCCGCGCGGCGGCGTGCTCACGCAGGGCACCGTGCTGGCGGTGACCTCCAATCCGACGCGGACCTCCCCGGTGAAGCGCGGCGTGTTCATCCTCAATTCCATCCTCGGCACGCCCCCGGCGCCGCCGCCGCCCAACATCCCGCCCCTGGAGGAGGCCGCCGGCAAGGACCAGCTCGCCAAGATGAGCCTGCGCGAGACGCTCGAGCTCCATGCGAAGAACGCCATGTGCCGCTCCTGCCACAACCGCATGGACCCGCTCGGCCTGGCGCTGGAAAACTTCAACGCCCTCGGCCAGTGGCGCGAGCGCGACATGGACCAGCCGGTCGAGCCGGGCGGCAAGCTGATCACCGGCGAGCGGTTCAAGAACATCCGCGAGCTGAAGCACGTCCTCGCGACCGCGCACCGGCGCGACTACTACTATTGCGTCAGCGAGAAGCTCCTGACCTATGCGCTCGGCCGCGGGCTGGATTACACCGACACCGACACGCTGGACCAGCTCGTCGCGCGGCTGGAGGCGAGCGGCGGCAAGCCCTCGGCCCTGCTGCAGGGCATCGTCGCGTCGGCGGCCTTCCAGCAGCGCCGCGCCGACCCGAATCTCCAGACCGCCCGCCAAGCCGAAACCGCCGCGGCGCCCCGCGGTTGAACCCTTCCGCCCACCAACCCCCCGCCGCCATGAAGACGCCCCGAGACTCCGCCCTGGAACAGCATTTCGCCCGCATGAGCCGCCGCCACTTCCTCCGCGGCCTGGGGGCGTGCATCGCGCTGCCCACGCTCGGGTCGCTCGTGCCGTCGCGGCTCCTCGCCGCGGCCGCCGCCGCGCCGCTCGCGACAACGGCGACGGGCGCGCCGCTGCGCACCGCCTTCGTGTTCTTCCCGAACGGCGCCATCCCCGCGCGCTGGTGGCCGACGGGCACGGGCGGCAGCTTCGCGCTCCACGACACGCTCGCGCCGCTCGAGGGCATGCGGTCGCACCTCCAGATCCTCGGCGGGCTCGAGCACGCCAACGCCAACCCGGGCAACGACGGCGGCGGCGACCACGCGCGCGGCAACAGCGTGTTCCTCACCGGTGTGCGCATCAACAAGAGCGCGACCGACGTCCGCGCCGGCATCTCCATCGACCAGGTGCTCGCCAACCACGTCGGCCACCTCACGCGCTTCCCGTCCCTCGAGCTCACCTGCGACTCGAACCGCAAGTCCGCCGACTGCGACTCCGGCTATTCCTGCGCGTACCAGTACAACGTCTCCTGGCAGTCGCCGACCACGCCGATGACGCCGGAGTCGAACCCGCGCCTCGTGTTCGAGCGCCTCTTCGGCGCCGGCGAGCACGGCCTGCGCGCCGAGTCGGCCCAGCGCCGCATGCGCGAGCGCCGCTCGATCCTCGACTCGGTGATGGACGACGCGCGCCGCATGAACCGCCGCCTCGACGCCGGCGACCGCGCCAAGCTCGACCAGTACCTGACCGGCGTGCGCGAGATTGAGGCCCGCATCGAGAAAGCCGAGCGGTTCGGTCCCAACATCGACCCCGACCGCCCGACGCCCGCCGGCATCCCGGCGACGCACGCCGAGTACGTCGAGCTCATGTACGACATGATGCTGATCGCCTTCAAGACCGACTCGACCCGCGTCGCGACCTTCGTGCTCGGGCACGATGGCGACAACCGCTCGTTCAGCGAAATCGGCATCACCGAGGGTCACCACGACCTGTCGCACCACCAGAACAACCCCGAGCGCGTCGAAAAGGTCGCGCAGATCGACCGCTGGTACGTCGAGCAGTTCAACCGCTTCCTCCTCCGCATGGAGAACACGCCGGACGTTGACGGGAACTCGCTGCTCCACAACACGCGCATCCTCTACGGCAGCGGCAACGCCGACGGCAATCGCCACACGCACGAGAACCTGCCGCTCATCCTCGCGGGCGGCGGCGGCGGCCTGCTGAGCGCCGGCCGCTACGTCGACCACGGCGGCAAGCCCCTCTCGAACCTCTTCCTGAGCCTCGCCGATCAGGTCGGCGTCACCGGCCTCGAACGCTTCGGCGACTCGACCGCGCGCCTCGGGAACGTCTGAGCGGCCGGGGATCTGTAGGCGGAGCGCCCTCACTCCGCCGGGTTGAGCGTTGAGGGTTGAGCGCCTGGACAGCGTCGCTGTGGGCGAGGTGCCGCGCTTCGCGGGTTGAGAGTTGAGTGTTGAATGTGGAGCGTTGGAAGTTCTCGCCGCAGCGGCGGCGGGCCCGTGCCGGGGTGGAGCGACTTGACGCCAAGGCGCTGGTTCGCGGCGGGAGCTCCGCTCCCGGTCGTATGTTATTTCGATCGTTCGGCAAAAGGGAGGATGACGTCGGCCCAACTCGGGGTAAGCTCGCGGCCATGGGAATTCTGACCTTCAGCATCAACGTCACCCTCGACGGCTGCCTCGACCACCGGGAGGGAATCGCCGATGACGAGACTCACGCTTTCTTCACCCGCCTCCTGGACGAGAGCGGGGCGATGCTATGGGGCCGTGTCACCTACGAACTGATGGAGAGCTACTGGCCGGCGGTCGCCCGCGGCGAGGTGGAGACGCCGCCGGCGATGCGCGAGTGGGGGCGCAAACTTGGGGCCAAGCCGAAGTACGTGGTTTCGTCGACGCGAAGGAACTTCCCGTGGACCAACAGCCACCACGTCGCCGGCGACCTGCGCACGGGCGTGCAGAAGCTGAAGGACGCAACGCCGGCCGGCGTGCTCCTCGGCAGCGGCATGCTCGCGGCCGAGCTCGATCGGCTGGATCTGATCGACGAGTACAAGTTCCTCGTCCAACCCCGGATCGCCGGCCACGGCCCGACCCTCTACCAGAGTGGGCTGCCCGGCACGCGCCGGCTCGACCTCGTCTCGGCGAAGCCGTTCCGTTGCGGCGCGGTTGCCATGCACTACCGGCGCGCGTGCGGTTAAGAAAATGCCGAAGGCCGAGCCGACGGCGTCAGTTTTCTCCGTGCCCCCCGCTTCCAGGAAGGGGAATGCGTTCGATCCGTGGGAAAGGAAAGGCCTCCGGCTGCCTTGATCGGTCGGCCAAAGTCACGGCAACGGGGTCAGTCGTGGGCGTGGGCTGAAGCGCAGTTTCCTCAGCCGGGTCAACCAACGGGCATAAACGTTTGGTGCCGTGTCGGAGGCGGCCAGTCGGGGGCCTGGTCGCTCTGTCCTTAGTCGTCGCGATTGGCGCAGGGACGCGGGCCCTCCGGGGGGGAGGCGACGGCGGGCGGCTAGTGCGGCTTTTCGCCGGTCGTGGCGGTGACGTCCGCGAGCCACTGCAGCAGGACTTCCTTGTCGGTGCTGGCGGCGTAGGTGGCGCGGAGCTTGTCGAGGCGGGCCTGCTGCTCGGCGTCGTTGCGCAGGCGGCGCGAGAGCTTCGGCTTCTGCGGCATCTTGTCCTCGAGGATGTACTGCTTCATGCGGCCGATCTCCGGCACCGTCGCCTTGATCTCCGCGTCGGTGCTGAGGTCGACGTCGCCGCGGGTCTCCTTCTCGCCATTGATCACCTCGCCGTGGCACATCACGCAGCTACGGTCGAAGATCTGGCGGATCTCCGGCTTCAGCGGCAGGCGCGCGAGGAGCGCGGGCTCGGCCGCACGGGCGGCGGCGGTGGAGGCGGCAAGGATGAGGACGGGTACGGCGAGGCGGGGCAGGGTCATGGTGAATCGTGATCGAGGAGCGCGAAAATGTGTTCGATTTCCGCGGCGGGCAAGGGGCCTTTGGCGTGAAGTTGCAGGACGAAATCCGTGAGCACTTCCTTCTCCGCCGGCGTCAGCACGTCGCGGTAGCCGGGCATCGGGATCGCCTGGCGGTCGAGGAAGTGTTTCGCCACGCGGCCGAGCGGGCCCGCCTCGACGGCGCGGCCGCGACCGTGGTCGATCCAGTGCTGGATTTCCGCGCGGTCGCCGTGGTTGGTGAGTTCGAGCAGGTCGTCGCCAAAGAAGCCGGCGATGTAGCCCTTGAACGAGGCGGGGTTGGTCACGCCGCCCTGGCCGAGTTCGCCATGGCACTGGTAGCAGCCGTGCCGCCGGGCGAGGCGGTCGCCGAGGACGAAGCGCGCGTTGGCCTCGGTGGGCAATTTCTCCGGCAGCGCGAACGGCTTCTTCAGGTTGGGGGCCTGGGTGAGCTTGATGCCTTCGGCGAGGATCCAGGCGGCGATGGCGTCGATCTCGTCCGGCTTCAGCCGCGCCTGGTAGGCGGGCATCTGGATGAAGAGTTTCTTGTGCCGTTCGGCATGGCTGGCGGTCACGCCGTTGGTGATCCACTCGACGAGTTCGGCGCGCTGGTTGATGCCGGCGTCCCAGAAGGTCGGGTTGGACTTCGCGGTCCAGTTGTCGCCGGTGCGGCGGAGGTTGACGCGGGCCTCGCCGTCGCCGCGGCCGTGGCACGCGAAGCAGCCGGCCGACTGGGCGAGCGCCTCGCCGCGGCCGACAGGCGAACGCTCGGGCTGCTTTTCCACCTGGAGGACGACGGTCCCGACGATCGCCAGCGCGACCAGACCCACCAGCACGGGACCCAGGATCCGGCCCGAAACGGGGGCCGGAGTGCGCGGGCGTCCGGAGCTGGCGGGACGGATCGGGAGACGCATCCCGCGAGCGAAGCAAACGACCTTTGAAAGGCAACTCCCGAGGCGTAACGCGGATCGTTACGTCGGTACGCCGGCGACGATTAACCGAGTTCGGGAATGGACGGTGCGTGCGATCGCGTCGTCGCGGTCGAGCGAAGCGCGCTGGGGTCAGCGCGCTCCACCGAAGGAATGCAATCTAGGCGACCCGATCCGCGTGGCGCTGCCGCCAGGCGCGCAAGGCGGCGAGCGAAGCGAGGGCGCCGAGGAACCAGGTTGACGGCGCGCCGCCACCACCACCGCCACCGGACGGCGGCGGGGGCGGGGGAGACGGTGCCGCGGTCACGGTCAGCGTCGCCTTGCTGCTGGTGACGCTGCCGACGGGATTGCTGACCACGACCGTATAGTCGCCGGCGTTGGTTGCGCTGACGTTCGCCAGGCTGAGCGACGCGCTGGTCGCGCCGCTGAGGGCGGTGCCGTTCAGGAACCACTGGTAGGTCGGCGTGGGGATGGCGTTGGCCGCGACACTGAAGCTGGCGCTGGCGCCCGAGGCGACGGACTGGCTGGCGGGCTGGGTCGAGATCACCGGGACCGTGGCGAGCAGGCCCTTCCGCACCGTGGTCCCGCTGGTGACATAGAGGCTGCCCTGCGCATCGACGGCGATGCCGCGCGGGAAGTAGAACCGGGCGTCCCGGCCGGCCCCATCGGTGCTGCCGGGGGAATCGGCCAGCCCCGCCAGGGTGGACACGGCGCCGACGGGCGTGATTTTCCGGATGGTCTGGTTGGCGGTGTCGGCGATGAAGACGTTGTTAGCCGGGTCGACGGCGATACCAGTGGGATTGTGGAAGCGCGCGGAGGTGCCGCTGCCGTCGGTGCTGCCGTGGTCGGCTCCGGCGAGCGTCGAGACGACGCCACCGGGGGTGATCATGCGCACCCGGGCGATCGTCGGGCCGTCGGGCGGTTCGGTCACGAAAAGGGTGCCGCCGGCGCTGGCGGCGATGCCGTACGGCACGGTGAAGCGCGCGGCGCCGCCGGTGCCGTCGGCATAGCCGATTTGGAGGGCGGTGCCGGCGACCGTGGTGACCGTGCCGTCGGCGGCGATCTTGCGGATGACCTCGTTTGACGTGTCGGTCACGTAGAGGTTGCCGGCAGCGTCCGCGGCGACGCCGGACGGATACCAGAACTGGGCGGCGGCGCCCTGGCCGTCGGCGTAGCCGTAGTTGCCGGCGGTGCCCGCGAAGGTGCTGACATCACCCGTCAGCGTGACGCGACGGATGACGTGGTTGGATCGGTCCGCGACGAAGAGCACGCCGGCAGGGCTGAGCGTGAGGCCGGTCGGCTCACCGAAGCGCGCCGCGGTGCCGGTGCCATCGGTGGATCCGCCCTGGTCCGGCGCACCAGCGAGGGTGGTGACAACGCCCGCCGGGGTGATTTTGCGGATGCACCGAGCGGCGGCGTCGGCCACGTAGAGGTTGCCGTTCGCGTCGACGACGGTGGCGGCCGGCTCGCTGAACCGGGCGGCAGCGCCGGTGCCGTCGAGCGTGGTGGTGGCGTTGTCGAGCGCGATCCCGGCCACCGACGCGACCGTGCCGGGAGCGGTGAACTTGCGGACCTTGTTGTTGCCGGTGTCGGCAATGTAGAGCGTGCCCGTGCGGTCGAAGGCGAAGGCGAACGGAAAACCGAACTTGGCCGTGGCCGCCGGGCCGTCGGCACTGCCGAGCGAGCCGTCCCCGGCCAAGTCGGTGAAAGTCGTGGTGGCGGCGACGTATCGGGAGATCTTGTTCGCGGAGCCGACGATCAGCTGACCGTTCGCGTCGACCTTCAGGGCGGTGACGTCGCCGTGCTGGCGGCGGCCGTCGAAGTAGGAGTAAGACGAGGTCTCCCACAGGGACGTGCGGACGCCGTCGGGGGCGATCTTCACGACGAAGCCGACGTACTGCTGGTAGTTGTCCCCCCAGTTGGGGGCGTGCGTCTGGATGTTGCTGAAGGCGAAGGTCGCCACGTAGAGCGCGCCGTTCGCATCCACCGCGATCGCGCCATAGGACACGGGCAGCGCGGCGTAGATGTCATCGGATTCAGGGAAGCGCAGGTCGTTGGCCACCGTGGTGACGACGCCGGCCGGCGTGATCTTGCGCACGGTGTTGTTGCCGGCCTCCGTCACGAAGAGATTGCCGGTGGCGTCGATGGCGAGCTTGCGCGGACGGTTGAACCGGGCGGCGCTGCCGGTGGCGTCCGTGCTCCCGGTCACCCCGGCGAGGCCGGCGACGGTCGTCACGACGCCGGCAGGCGTGACCTTGCGGATCGTATGGTTGCCGGTGTCGGTCACGAAGAGGTTGCCCGTCGCGTCGGCGACGATGCCCTGCGGGCTGTCAAAGCGGGCGTCGGCGCCGGTGCCGTCCGCGCTGCCCGGGAGACCGGCGGAGCCGGCGAGGGTCGTCACGACCCCGGCGGGCGTGATCTTGCGGATGGTGTGGTTGCCCTCGTCGGCGATGTAGACGTTGCCCGCCGCGTCGGTGGTCACGTCCTGCGGACTGTAGAAGCGCGCATCCACCCCCGTGCCGTCCTGGCTGCCGATGCTGGACGCGCCGGCGAGGGTGGAGAACGCGTAGGGCGTCGAGTAGTCGGCGGCTGCGAACGCGCGCGGGGAGAGCGCGGGCGCGACGACACAGGTGCAGAGCAACAGGGAACGGATCGCTTTCATGCAAGGAGGTCCTTGCCTGACCTGACAATCGGGGCGGCGACTTCCGCCATCCGGCCCGGCGCGAGCGGACGCGATCAGGCGCCGGCCAGGGCCGGCTTCACGTTCAAGTGCTCGTCGCCGGTGTACTTCGACGACTGCTCGTCGGCGTGGTAGCTGGAGCGCACGAGCGGGCCGCTTTCGACGACGCCGAAGCCGAGGCCCAGGGCGACCTGTTTCCAGTGGGCGAATTCCTCCGGCGGCACCCAGCGGTCGATCGGCCAGTGCTGCGGCGTGGGTTGCAGGTACTGGCCGAGCGTGAGGATGTCGATCTTGTCGCCGGCCAGATCGCGCAGCGTCTGCTCGACCTCCTCGGGCTTCTCACCCAGGCCGAGCATCAGGCCGGTCTTCACCGTGAAGCCGCGGCTCTTGGCGTGGCGGAGCACCGAGCGCGAGCGGTCGTAGCGCGCCTGCACGCGCACCGGGCGCTGGAGGCGCTCCACCGTCTCGACGTTGTGGTTGAAGATGTCGGGCTTGGCCTCGAGGACGATGTCCACCTGGTCGGTGCGGCCGACGAAGTCGGGGACGAGCACCTCGATCGCGCAGTGGGGATTCTTGTAGCGGACGGCGCGGATGGTCGCGGCCCAGACGCTGGCGCCGCCGTCCTTCAGGTCGTCGCGGGCGACGGAGGTGATGACGCAATGGCGGAGGCCCATCTTGGCGACGGCGTCGGCGACGCGGGCCGGCTCGCCGAGGTCGTGCTCGGTGGGGCGGCCGTTCTGGATCGCGCAGAAGTTGCACGACCGCGTGCAGATGTTCCCGAGGATCATCACCGTCGCCGTGCCCCGCGACCAGCACTCCCCGATGTTCGGGCACTGCGCGCTCTGGCAGACGGTGTGGAGCTTGTTGTGTTCCACCAGCCCGCGGGTCGCCGTGTAGGCGGGGCCGGCGGGCAACTTGGCGCGGAGCCAGTCGGGTTTGCGTTGGGCGGACATCGGGAAGGAGGAGGGCACAAAAGGCAGGACCAGCGCAAAGGCAATTTTCGACGGCCGGCGGACACAGGAGTATCAGTCCGCCGAACCGCCCGGCACCGCGAGCTAAT
>CAYMSE010000275.1:0-3723 GCA_964392935.1 uncultured Oleiharenicola sp. | reverse complement strand
GGCCCCACCGCGCGTTGGGGCGCTTCGTGCAGCTCTACCCGTGGCACCGCCACCGGCTGGCGGCGATCGCCGACGCCTACGGTCGCGACGCCCGCCTGATCTGGTGCCAGGAGGAGCCGCAGAACATGGGCGCCTGGACCTTCATCGCCCCGCAGCTGGAGGAGATCTTCGGCCGCAAGCCGGTGTACACCGGACGCGACGCGGCCTCGTCGCCCGCCGTCGGCCTGCTGGCGCTGCACCGCATGCAGCTCGCCACTTTCCTCCGCAACGCTTTCACTCTCTAAGCCCACCCTTTCCTCATGGCCATCGAAGTCAAAATCCCGCCGATGGGCGAATCCATCACCTCCGGCGTGCTCGCCAAGTGGCACGTCCAGGATGGTGACATCGTCAAGAAGGACCAGCCGCTCTTTGAATTGGAGACGGACAAGATCACCTCCGAAGGCACCGCCGAGGCCGCCGGCCGCATCAGCATCAAGGTCGCCGCCGGCGCCGACGTGAAGATCGGCCAGGTCGTCGCCTCGATCGACGAGACCGCCACCGTCCCGGCCACGCCCGCCGCGGCCGCACCGACCGCGGCACCGGCCGACGCTCCAGCGTCCCCACCAGCCGCCGTGCCCGCCGACATCCCCGCCTCGCCGGCCGTGCGCCGCATTGCCGCGGAGACCGGCATCGATCCGGCCACCGTCGCCGGCACCGGCAAGGGCGGCCGCGTCACCAAGGGCGACATGCTCGCCGCGGCGGTGAGCAAGCCCCCGTTCCCCGCAGCGGCCGCTCCGGCCACCGCCGCTCCGGCCACGCCCGCCGCCGCCCCGGCCGCCGAGGTGAAGAAGGAACGGCAGTCCCGGACCAAGATGTCGAAGCTCCGCCAGACCATCGCGCAGCGGCTCGTCGCCGCCCAGCACGAGGCCGCCATGCTCACGACCTTCAACGAGTGCGACATGTCCGCCGTCATGGCGCTCCGCGCGAAATACCAGGACGAGTTCGTGAAGAAACACGGCGTGAAACTCGGATTCATGTCGTTCTTCACGAAGGCGGTCGTGCAGGCGTTGCAGGAGATCCCCGCCCTCAATGCGCAGATAGACGGCGACGAGATCGTCCAGAACCACTACTACGACATCGGCATGGCGGTCTCCACCGACAAGGGCCTCATGGTCCCGGTCATCCGGAACTGCGATCGCCTCGGGATGGCCGACGTCGAGAAGGCCATCGCCGACGCCGCCAAGCGGGCCCGGGAGGGCAAGATCACGCTCACCGACCTCGAGGGCGGCGTCTTCACCATCACCAACGGCGGCATCTTCGGTTCGATGCTCTCCACGCCGATCCTCAACGCGCCGCAAAGCGGCATCCTCGGGTTGCACTCGATCAACGAGCGCCCGGTCGCGGTCAACGGCCAGGTCGTCATCCGCCCGATGATGTACCTCGCGCTGAGCTACGACCACCGGCTCGTCGACGGCAAGCAGGCGGTCACCTTCCTCGTGAAGGTGAAGCAGCTCATCGAGGACCCCGCGCGTCTCGCCATAGGGATCTGACCCAAACCCTTCACAGGAGACAACGGAGCATACAGAGATTTCCTCTCCTCCGTTCTCTCCGTTTCCTCCTGTAAAATGTCTTCTGATAATTTTGATGTCATCGTCATCGGCGGCGGCCCGGGCGGCTATGTCTGCGCGTTCCGCGCGCAACAGCTCGGCCTCAAGGTCGCGCTCGTCGAGAAGCGCGCCACCCTCGGCGGCACCTGCCTCAATGTCGGCTGCATCCCGAGCAAGGCGCTCCTGCACGCCAGCGAGCAGTTCGCCTGGGCCCGGCACCACGCCGCGGCGGCAGGCATCAAGCTGGGCTCCGTCGAGGCGGACCTCCCGGCCATCCTCAAGAACAAGGACGCCGTCGTCACCAAGCACGTCGGCGGCGTCGGCCTGCTGGCGAAGGCGCGCAAGATCGCGACCTACACGGGCACCGCCGCGTTCCTCTCCCCGACCGAGATCACCGTGACCGGGCCCGCCGACGCGGCCAAGCCGGTCCGGCTCACCGCCAAGCATTTCGTCATCGCGACCGGCTCCGCGCCCGTCGAGCTGCCCTTCATGAAGTTCGACGGCGAGTCCGTCGTCTCCAGCGACCACGCAATCGCCTTCAGCCAGGTGCCGAAGAAACTCGTCGTCGTGGGCGGCGGTGCCATCGGCCTCGAGCTCGGCTCCGTTTGGGCTCGCCTGGGCGCCGAGGTCACCATTGTCGAGTTTCTGCCGAAGATCGTCGCCACCTACGACGACGACATCGTCCGCCAGTTCACCCGGCTCCTGCAGAAGCAGGGCCTGAAGATCGAGACGGGCGCCAAGGTCACCGGCTTCGCCGACGGCACGCTCACGGCGGAACGCGGTGACGAAAAGCTCACGTTTCCGGCGGACAAGGTGCTCGTGGCCGTCGGCCGCCGGCCGTACACCGACGGACTCGGCCTCGAGCACGCGGGCGTGCAGCTCGACCAACGGAAGCGCGTCGCCGTCGACCAGCATCTCCGCACGACCGCGAAGAACATCTACGCCATCGGCGACGTGGTGGCCGGGCCGATGCTCGCGCACAAGGCCGAGGAGGATGGCGTCGCCGTCGCGGAGTGGCTCGCGGGCAAGGCCGGACATGTCAACTGGGACCTTGTCCCCGCCATCGTCTACACCGATCCCGAGGTGGCCAGCGTCGGCCTCGGCGAGGACGCCGCGAAAGCCACCGGCCGCGCCGTCGCCGTCGGCAAGTTCAACTTCGCCGCCAACGGTCGGGCAATCGCCGCCGGAGCCGTCGAGGGCTTCGTGAAGATCATCGCCGACGCAAAGACCGACCGCATCCTCGGGGCCCAGATTCTCGGCAAGGGCGCCGGCGAGCTGATCAGCGAGGTCGTCACCCACATGGAATACGGCGGCAGCGCCGAGGACCTCGGCCGCACGATCCACGCCCACCCGACGATGAGCGAAGCCGTGAAGGAAGCCGGCCTCGCGGTCGGCAAGGCGGCCATCCACAGTTTGTGAGCCCGTCCGATACGCCGTGCCTGTTCGACCGCGCCCGTCCGGCGCGGTCTTTTTTTCCGTGAACCCGGCCGCCCATCGTCGCGCCCTCGCCTTGATGCTGCTCTCCGCCGCGGCGTTCACGTCGAATGTGCTGCTCGTGCGCGCGCTGGAACGCCTGCATTTCGCCAACATCTGGCTGGTCTCCTGCGCCCGTTTCGTCGTCGGCCTCGCGGTCGTGGCGGTCGTGTACCGGCGCGACTGGCAGCCGCTGCACCTCGTGCGCAAGGGGCGGCTCGTGGAGCGCGGCCTGGCCGGGGGGATCGGCGTGTACCTGACCTACCTCTGCGTCGTGCGCCTCGGGGCTGGCCGCGCGACCTTCATCAACAATACCTACGTCATCTGGGGCGCGCTGCTCGCCGCGTGGGTGCTGCGCGAGCAGCTCCGCCCCGCCCTGCTGGCCGGCGGCGGCCTGGCGCTGGGCGGCCTGGCCCTCATCACCAACGTGCTGGGTGGCGGCGCCACGCCCGGCCTGTACGACGGACTTGCCGTGCTGTCGGCCCTGATCTCCGCGTATGTGGTGGTGACCATCCGCCAGCTGCACGCCACCGAGCACTCTTCGACCATCTTCGCCGCCCAATGCTTCTACGGCCTCCTGCTCTGCGGCGGGCCGGCGCTGCTCCAGCTGCAGCCGATCAGCGGAATCGGGCTCGCCGTCACCGCGCTGGCGAGCGTGGCCGCC
>CAYMSE010000274.1:0-10680 GCA_964392935.1 uncultured Oleiharenicola sp. | reverse complement strand
AACGTCATCACCAATCCCCTCCTCCACCGCGGCGAGGCCGAATCGAGCAAGGACTTCGTCGGCCTGCCGAACCCCGCCGCGGCCGGCACCGTGGCCTCGCTCGTGCTCCTCCTGCTGAACATGGCGGCCAACGCCAAGGAGCTCCGCCAGCTCACGCTGGCGCTGCCGCTGCTGCTCATCCTCGTGTCGTTCCTGATGGTGAGCACCGTGCGCTACCCGAGCTTCAAGCAGGTGAACTGGGAGACCCGGACGCGCTTCCGCACCTTCGTCATCGTCTTCGTCGGCATCGTGCTGATCGTGCGCCTGCAGGAGGTCGCGCTGTTTTTCCTCTTCCTCGCCTACATCGCCTACGGCCTCTTCGCGCACTACCAGCGCGGCGTGCGCCACGCCCAGATGCGCGCGCTGCGCCGGAAGGTTGTGAAGATGAAGCAGGAAAATTCCGAATAACTTTCCGGTGTGAACAACCCCGGGGTTATTCGCGGTTGTTCAGGCGCCTTTCACACCGGCCCGGGACCCGATTCTCCCTCGGCGGCGGGCCGCTTGCTGCCAAAACCGCGTCCCATAATAATACGAATACTTCCTTATTGAATCGCCCTCTAATCATCCTTTGTTAGTTAAAAACCCCAATTCCCGCATCGCCTGATGAAATTCAAGATCAACCGCGACCACTTCAGCAACGGCCTGGCCCAGGTCCTCAATGTCGTCGGTTCCAAGGCGGCGATGCCGATCCTCAGCAACGTGCTCATCGAGGCGGAGAAGGACAGCATTTCGCTGACGACCACCAACCTCGACCTCGGCATCCGCTGCAAGATCAAGGCCGAGGTGAAGGAAACCGGCTCCGTGACGCTCCCGGTGAAGCGCCTTGCCACCATCGTGCGCGAGCTGCCCAACGTCGACGTGTCGTTCGACTCCACCGCCAACCACCAGGTCAAGATCGCGTCCGGCGGCTCGAACTTCCGCATCATGGGCATCAGCGCGGAGGAATTCCCGAAGCTGCCCGATTCCGGCGACGACAAGAACCACCAGCTCGACCAGGCGGAGCTCGCGACGATGCTGGGCAACGTCGCGTACGCGCAGTCGACCGACGAGACGCGCTACATTCTCAACGGCGTCTATTTCAACTTCAAGGACGGCAAGCTCGCGCTCGTCGCGACCGACGGGCGCCGCCTCGCACTCGTCAGCAAGGAACTCAACGTGCCCGCGACCGGCGCCGGCGCCATCATCCTGCCGGCGAAGACCGTCGCGGAGCTGCTGCGCCTGCTCGGCAAGGGGGAGAAGCTCACGATCGCGTTCAACGACCGCCGCGCCGCGTTCCAGATCGAGACCGGCAAGGAGGCCGGCGGCCTGACCGACAGCATCTATCTCTTCTCGAAGGTGGTGGAGGGCAACTACCCGAACTACCAGCAGGTGATCCCGAAGGAGACGCACCAGCGCATCAAGCTCGAGCGCGAGCTGTTCCTGCAATGCGTGCACCGCGCCGCGCTGGTGACCTCGGAAAAGTCGAACTCGGTCAAGATCAAGCTCTCGTCCAACCTGCTCGAGATCACGGCCTCGTCGCCGGACTTCGGCGAGGCGCACGAGTCGATGGCGATTTCGTACAGCGGCCCGGACCTCCAGGTCGCCTTCAATCCGCAGTTCATCATGGACCCGCTCCGCGCGCTGACGAAGGACGAGGTCTTCTTCGAGTTGAAGGACGAGGTCAGCCCGGGCGTCTTCAAGACCCTCGAGAGCTTCGTCTGCGTCATCATGCCCGTGCGGCTCAGCTGAGCCGAGCCCGACGGGCGCGCCCCGTCCCGTTCCCCATGACCGAGATCCTGTCCCTGCTCCTGGCACCGGCGGTGGCGCTGCTGCTCCTGTTGTTCTACATCAACCTGCGCCTCGCTTCGCCGCTGCTCGCCATCCCGATCCGCTGGCTGCGCTGGATCCTCTTCGCCGTGTTCGCCGCGCAGGCCAACGACCAGGTCGGACTGATCGACCGCCCGGCGTGGGTGGTCGCGGTCGCGGCGTTCCTGCTCTGGTTCCTCGTCGAGTCGGCCTTCAACTGGCTCAAGGTGAGCGCCATCAGCCTGAGCCCGCTGCCGCTCTTCCCCCGCTACGTCGTGAACACGAGCGGCGACGAGTGGCCGACACAGGGCCGGCTGCTCAAGGTGCGCGACTGGCTGCGCCAACACCGCTACGCGCCCGTGCAGGCGCTCAAGGCCGAGCTGGGCGGCGGCGTCTGGCTGCGCACCTCGGTCCACCACAACGCCGACGGCACGCAGCGGCTGCACACGCTCTTCGTGCCGCAGGAAAGCGGCGCCATCACCGTCTGCTTCAGCCTCGCGACGAAGACGACGAGCGGCCGCCGGTACGTCACGGACAACCTCTACATCCCCTTCGGCGGGTTCTATCCGGAAAGCTGGTTCGTCGCGCGCACGCCCTGGTGCCGCAGCCTCGCGCGGCTGGTGGCGCGCCACGAGCGCCGCCTCGCGGAAGCGGGCGAGACGCCCGCGCCATGGGACACCAGCCCGATCGACGACATCAACCAGCAGCAGCAGCAGATGGAGATGATCAACACCGAGCTCGGTTACCTGCAGCCGCACGCGGACCGCGAGGAATACGGCAAGATCACGCCCGAGGGGCGCTTCCGTGTGTGGAAGGAGGCGTGGCTCCTCGACTATCTCGGCCTGGCGCAACGTTATTGAGCCGCCCCGGCGCCCGCCGGAATCTTTTGTCAAAACCCGGGGCCCCCTGAAAAAGGCTCGTCTCGCCCCGGCCCGCGCCTACACAAACGAAGCATGAATCTGCTCGCGGTCACGGCGCTGGAGAAACTGCAGACCCTGCCGCCCCAGGTGTGGCTGAAGATCGGCGTCGCCATCGCCGCGTTCGTGGCGGTGGTGCTCATCCTGCGCCGGGTGCTGAAGATGAACAAGATCATCGCCGGCGTCATCGTGTTCGTGGTGGGCACCGTGGTCTTCTTCTCGTGGGTGTACAACCGCAACGAGCCCAGGTTCATGACGCCGATCATCGAGAAGGTGGCGCCCTTCTTCCCCAGCGCGGGCGCCTACAACGCGAAGCAGAAGACCGCGCCGAAGAACTGAGCCGGGCGCCGCGGGCGGGCCGGGAGAGGGCGCGTCGTCCCCAACACGCCGAGCGACGTCCGCCGGCGGCCCACGCGACCGCCCCCGGGGAAATATTACGCAAGCCCGCCCAAAAACAGGTTGGTCTTTGCGGGGGCGGGGATTATCACTCCGGTTTTTATGGCCAAAACGCATTCAGACATCGGACTCATCGGCCTCGCTGTGATGGGTCAGAATCTCGCGCTCAACATCGCCGATCACGGCTTCCAGATTTCGGTTTACAACCGCACCGTCGAGAAGACGGAGAAGTTTGTCGCGGAAAACCCGAACACGCCCGGCGGCCTCGTCGGGACCAAGACGCTCCAGGAGTTCGCCGCCTCCCTCGCCAAACCCCGCAAGGCGATCATCCTCGTCCAGGCCGGCAAGGCCACCGACGCCGTGATCGACGGCCTCGTGGGCGTGTTCGAGCCCGGCGACATCATCATCGATGGCGGCAACGCGCTCTGGACCGACACCATCCGCCGCGAGAAGGCGCTGAAGGAAAAAGGGCTCCGTTTCATCGGCTCCGGCGTGTCCGGCGGCGAGGAAGGCGCGCGCTTCGGTCCGGCCCTCATGCCCGGCGGCGATCCCGCGGCCTACAAGGAACTCGCACCCATCTGGAATGCGATCGCGGCCAAGGTCGACGCGAAGACCGGCGCCCAGCTCTCCGGCGCCGCGCCGGGCAAACCCATCACCGGCGGCGTGCCCTGCGCCGCCTACATCGGCGAGAACGGCGCCGGCCACTACGTGAAGATGTGCCACAACGGCATCGAATACGGTGACATGCAGATGATCTGCGAGGCCTACGCGTTGATGAAGGGCCTCCTCGGCCTCAAGCCCGCCGAGATGGGCGCCATCTTCTCCGAGTGGAACCAGGGCATGCTCGGCTCGTTCCTCATCGAGATCACGGCCGACATCCTCAAGCAGAAGGACCCGGTCACGAGGAAGCCCTTCGTCGACATCGTCCTCGACACCGCCGGCCAGAAGGGCACGGGCAAATGGACCTCGGTCAACGCGCTCGACATGGGTGTGCCGGCACCGACGATCGCCGAGTCCGTGTTCGCCCGCTGCATCTCCGCCGTGAAGGAGGAGCGCGTGGCCGCCGCCAAGATCCTCAAGGGCCCGTCCAAGAAGTACCGCGGGGCGAAGAAGGCGCTCATCCAGGCCATCCACGACGCTCTCTACTGCTCCAAGATCTGCTCTTACGCCCAGGGCTTCCAGCTCATGCGCGAGGCGCAGAAGGAGTACCAGTGGAAGCTGAACTTCGGCGAGATCGCCCAGATCTGGCGCGGCGGCTGCATCATCCGCGCCGTGTTCCTGCAGAAGATCACCGAGGCCTACGCGCGGAAGCCCGACCTCGCGAACCTGCTCCTCGACCCGTATTTCAACAAGACGGTGAAGAACGCGCAGGCGAACTGGCGCAAGGTCGTCGCCCTGGCCGCCGAATGCGGCGTCCCGGCCCCGACGTTCAGCTCGGCCCTCGCCTACTACGACAGCTACCGCTCGGCCCGCCTGCCGGCCAACCTGCTGCAGGGCCAGCGCGACTTCTTCGGCGCCCACACCTACGAGCGCGTGGACCAGCCGCGCGGCAAGTTTTTCCACATCGACTGGCCGGAGCCCACGCGCCCCCAGCTCGAAGTCTGAGCGCACGCCGGCCATTTGCCCCGGGCGCGGACCGACCGGTCCGCGCCTTTTTCTTTTCGTCGGCCCGGCGCCGCGCGGCGCGCAATCCCCTTGCGGGAATCCGGCCCGTGACCTATCCCGGTGCCCGCCCGCCATCGGCACGGTGGCGGCCACCTCCACGCAATCCTGTGCACCGCGCTGGCTTCACTTTGGTCGAAGTGATGATGGCCACAGCCATCGTCGTCGTGGGCGTCGTCGGCATGATGCAGGCCGTGACCATCGGCACGGAGGTGCTCGACACCGCGCGCAAGCAGGTCGTCGCCGCCCGGCTGGTCGACGGGGAGCTCGAACGCCTCCGCAACGGCGCGTGGTCGGTGATCGCCGGCCTGCCGGCCAGCGCCGCCATCGCCATCGACGGCACCGGCGGGGTCTCGGGCGACACGGTCGCCTTCGCCCTGACGAACTTCACCGCGACGAGCGCCGACGACAACACGGCGCTCAGCACGCTGGCGGCCGGATACACCTGTTCCTACTCCGCGACCCGGCTGCGCCCCGTCGCGGCGACCACCGCCACCGTCACGTTCGTGAAGCTCGTGTACACCGTGACCTGGACCAGCAGCTCGGGCCGCCGCCACTCGCGCCGGACGGAAACCTACCTCGGGGCGAACGGGCTGCACCTCTCCTACCAGCGGACATGACAGCATCTAACCAACGGAACCGCGGGTTCACGCTCGTCGAGCTGATGGTCGGCGCGACGCTGGCCGCCTTCGCGATGACCGCGCTGCTGGCGTGCTTCGTCTTCCTGGCGCGGAATTTCACCCGGTTGTCCAACCGGCAGGCCCTTGAGAGCGAAAGCCGGCTCGCGCTCGCCTACCTGCAGGCCGACGTGGCGCTCGCGCAGGGCGTCAAGGCCGGTACGAACCCGACGGCCACGGCGTTGACGCTGAAGCTGCCGGCCGGCGACGTCACCTATGTCTACGACGCGGCGGCGAACCTCCTGCACCGCCAGGCGAACTTCGGCGCGACCGCCGACCTGCCGCTCCTGGGCGGGGCGACGAGCCGGTGCACGGCGTTCGCCTTCGACTACTACACGGGCGCCAACGGTTCGCCCGCGAGCCAGGTGTCCGCGACGACCACCATTCCCTTCAGCGTCAAGCAGCTCGCGGTGAGCTTCGTGCTCCAGACACGGGCCACCGAGCCGGCCGAGACCGCCATCACGTACCGTGCGGTCTCCGCCCGGCTCAACCTGCGCAACCGGGGTTTCACCGATGGCAACTAGCATGGTGCCCCGCAACGAGCCTGCTGGCGGTCGGGCCTCACGCCCGACGACGGGTTTCGTGTCGGGGCCAAACTCCGCCCGGCGGTCGTGTTTTTCGCGGGCCGGGCGCGGCGCCACCACGCTCGTGGCGCTGTGCCTGACCACCGCGCTGGCCGTCGCCGTCGGCGGCTACCTGGCGCTGATGATGCAGGAGCAGCGCATGGGCGCGCGCCACCAACAGAACGACCAGGCCCGCGAGCTGATTGAAATCGGCTTCGAGGAATCGCTCTGGGCGCTCAACCAGAACAATTGGGGCGGCGCGGGACCCGCGAGCGCGACCGCCTGGACCACCAGCGGGACCAGCCATGCCGTGACGCTGGACTACCCCGGGCTCTCCGGCGGCAACGCCGGCCGGCTGGAGCTGACGGTCGCGGATTTCGCCAGCTCCGGGCCGGTGTGGCCGACCATCACCGTGAAGGCGACCGTGACCACGGCCGATGGCCGCGCCGTGACGAGGACGGAGCAGGCGGTCACCGGCCCGCTGCCGCTCTTCGGCCATGCGCTGGCCTCGGCGGAGGCCGGTGTCACGTTCGTGTCGGGGGGCACGGTGGACAGCTGGAATTCGGATCCCGACAACAACCCCGCGACTCCCGCCGTCGCCTACGCCTTCGCCGCAGGCAATGCCGCCAACTACAACGCGGTGGTGGCGGGCGCTGACGCGGACGGCACGAACGGCGTGGTCCTCACCCGGGCGGAAGTGCTGGGCTACGTGGCCACGACGGGCAAGCCGGTGGCGTATTCGACCTCCGGCGCACCGCGGGGTCGCATCCAGGGCCCGGCCACGGCCGCCGGCGTGGACGTCGACCCGCTGCGGATCGGCCGCAGCGCGTTCGTCCCGTTCACCCCGGTGTTCCAGGTCTCGCCGCCCGCGGCGAGCGGCACGGGTTTCGGCGGATTGCTCGGCAGCGTGCTGGCGCTGGTCAACGCCCTGTTGTCCGCGCCCGCGGACGTAAGCGTGTACAAGATCAACGGCGACCTGCTCATCACCGGCGTGCCGCTGCTCTTTCCCAACCTGACGGTGGACCGGCCGCTCAAGCTGATCGTCGACGGCAACCTGACGATTTCCGGTGCGGGCCAGATCACGGTGACGTCCACCGGCTCGCTCGAGCTGTTCGTGAACGGCGACTGCACGATCGGCGGCAACGGCATCAACAACCAGAACACCGAACCGGCGAAATGCGCCGTCTTCTGCCTCGACACTTCCACGGCCAACACCCTGACCTACACCACGACCCGCGATTTCCGCGGCGTGATCTATTGCGAAAACAAACCCATCGACATCCGCCAGAACGCCACTTGCTATGGGGCGCTCCTGAGCCGGCGGCAGATCGGCTTCACCACCTCGGCGACGGCTCCCGTCATCCACTTCGATACCGCGCTGCGCTCCACCCGGTTTGAAAATGTCTCGACGCCCTATGTCATTCTCCAGCGCACGACCTTGTGAGCAGCCGGGCGGCCCGCCCGCGCGGAATTGAGCGCGGCACCCGGCCCACCCACGAAGGCGCGAGTGTCATGTTCACCCGATTCACCAAGAGCCGCAGCCTCCTGATCGAGTTCAACTCGCACCAGGTGCTGGTCGCCGGCTTCACGCGCCGGCGCAGCGGCCCGGCGACCGTGGATTTTGCGGCGGAATTCGACCGGGAAAACACCGCGGGCCTGCGGCACTGGATCGAGGGGCACAAGGATGCGCGCAAGCGCTGGACCACGGCCGTGGCCGGGTTCCTCGGCCGCCAGCCGATCCTGCAGCGCGAAAGCCTGTCGGCGACCGGGCTCAGCGATCCGGCGCAACTGGTCGCGGGCATCCGCGACCGCCAGCACCTGCGCTTCTCGTCCTCGTCCGCCCCGTTCCGCCACGTGAACCCGGAACAGTGGACCTTCCGCGCCCTCGAGGCGGTGACGGGGGAGCCGCTGCCCGAGTCGGGTCCGGCCCGGCCGGCGCTGCTCTTCGGCATCGCCCACGAGGAAGTGCACGAGATCCAGCAACAGCTGCTCGACCTGCGGCTCATGCCCCAGCAGGTGGAGCCGTCGTTCCTGCCGCTGTTCGGCACCATCTACCAGATGGCGGAGCAGCGCGGCACCCCGGGCGCGCCCGTGGTCATCGGGCTCCGCGGGGATGCGACCGACATCTACATCCTGGGCAAGGAGGGCGTCCACACGCCCGGGCCCGTGAACCAGGGCCTGCACACGCTCGCGCAGCAGGTGCGCAAGGAATTCGCCCTCGACACCGACGGCGAGGGCTTGCGCCGGCTGTGGGTGCCCGATGCGGAAATGCGGAAACGCGCCCCCAAGGTCCTGCGCAACCTCGGCGCCGAGCTGCGGACCGTGATCAATTCCTACGAGATGACGACGGGCCAGCCCGCGGGCGAAATCTACTGCGCCCACCTGCCTCCGGCGCTGGCGTGGCTGGGCGACGCGCTGGTGCAGGTGCTCGGCCATGAACGCCTCGAGGTGGATTGCCGGGCGTGGATGCCGACCGCGGGCCTGCAACCGGCGCCCGACCTGCCGGAACTCGGCCCGCACTGGCTCGGCGCGCTGAGCCTGGCCGCCAACCTGCCGGAGGCCGTCGGATCGAGGGAGGAGCTCTCGTTCGCCCGGAGCGGCAGCTATGCCCGGCCCTGGCACGTCGACTGCCGGCGCTCGATCGAAGCGCCGGGCCCGCGCTTCGTCGGCCGCAACTTTCCCCTCGCCGCCGCGGCCGCCGCGCTGATGCTCTTCGCCTGCACCCTGGCCGCGTGGCAGTGGTATGTCAGCCGCGCCCTCGAGGCGGACGCGGCCTTCTGGCGCGAGCAGCTGAGCTCGAACCGGCGCCTTACGGCCGAGCTCACGGTGATGCTCAACGAGCTGAACGCGCGGACCGCGCGCTTCAACCAAGCCTACGCCCTGATGCGCGCGCCGTACCAGGCGACGGAATTCCTCATGGACCTTGGGCGCACCCTGCCGCCGCGGCTCCGGCTGGACCGCATCGAGGCCAACGATGCCCGCGTGCTGCTCACCGGCAGCCTGCAGGAGCCCGCCGAGGAGGCCAGCCGGAGCCTCGGCCGGTACATGGAAACCCTCCGCCGGACCCCGCGCCTCGGCAGCCTGTTCACGTCGATCAGCGCCACCTCGCTCCAGCGCGAGCGCGACACCGACGCGCTCACGTTCGAGATCACGATGAAGCTCGCCCCGCCGCCATGAGCATCCTCCTCGCCCAGCTCCGCGCCACCATGCGCCAGCACCCATGGGTCACCGCCTGCCTGGTGGTCGCCGTGCTGGCCGGGGCGGCGAACTACCCTCTCTGGCAGCGGCGCCAGCGGATCATCCGCGAACACGAGACGGTGCGCCGGCAGGGCGAGACGATGCTGGACGCCCTCGCGGATCGCATCCGGATCAATGCGGACCTCGCGACGGTCCGCGAGGCGCAGGACATCGTCGACCGCAACCTGGTGAGCGAGGACACCATGGAGGTGAACCTGGGCTACTTCTATCGGCTCGAGAAGGTCAATCGCGTCCGGCTGCAGCGCATCGACCAGATGGCGGCGGCCCCGGTGTCGCCGGGCGCCCAGTTCAAGACCGTGCCGGTCTCGCTCCAGCTGACCGGCACCTACCGCAACACGCTCGCGTTCATGCGGGACCTGGAGACCGGCCCGCGCATCCTCCGCCTCCGCTCGTATCGCCTGGAACGGCAGGATCCCACGGGCACCGACCTCGTGGCCAGCCTGTCCGTCGACCTGCTCGCGTCGCCATGAATGCCGCCCGCCCCGTTCTCCTCCTGGCCGGCCTGCTCGGCCTCACCCTGCTCGGGGCGCCGCACAGCCCGTCGACCGCCGAGTCGGCCGAACTGCGCGAGCACATCCAATCCCTCCTGCTCCCGCGCCGGAAACCCGAGCGGCTGCCGCTCGACCCGCCGAATCCTTTCCTGACCGTCAGCGGTCCCGCCGCCGCGCCGACGGGCGGCCCCGCCGAACGCGAGGTCGCGCCGGACCCGGCGCCGGTGGCGGCCGACGACGGCAAGCCGGGCACCGCCGAGATGCTCGCCCGCCTCGCGGCGAAGCTGCGGATCACCGGCCTCATCCGCATCAAGGACCAGGTGAACGTCATCATCAACGACGGGGCCTGGAAGGAGGGCGACTACATCATCGCCGAGCACAGCCCGCGGGTCGTGCAGCTGCAGGTGGTGCGCATCCAGCCGGGCCAGCTCACGCTCCGGCTCGACGACGCGGAACTGGTGCTGCGCTTCTCGCGCGGCAACGCCGCGGTCATCTCGGGCAGGCCGGGGAGATAGGCGAAGGCCTCGGCGCCGCGCCGGATCTCCGCCGGGATGGGCGGCGGGGCGTCCTGCAGGACACCGACGATGATCGCGGCCTGGGCCGGCTCCTTCAGTTCCGCCCAGGCGCGGCGGCGGGAGGCGCCGCCCTCGGCAAAATAAAGCTGGTGGTTCTCGTCGGCATACAGCGTCGCCCCGGCAAAACCCGCGCCCAGCGCGGCGACGTAGAGCGGCCGGTCGCGCGTGTAGCGGTCGAGCGCACCCGGCAGCCACCGGAGCAGCGGGGCCAGGCGGCGCCGCGCCTCCTCCGCTTCCGCGGACGAAGCGTCCGGCGGCGTGCGTGAAACCAGCGCGGCGAAATCCGGGCCCGCGTTCGGCGCGGCGGCGGGGGCCGG
>CAYMSE010000273.1:0-11599 GCA_964392935.1 uncultured Oleiharenicola sp. | reverse complement strand
TCTTGACGAAGTAGAATTGCAGCTTAGGGAAGACACCGCAGCCCGTTTTGAGGGTCGAGACGCTCTCCTTGTTCGTCGCGATATTAGGTACCCTACTTACATGCCGTCTGGTAGTGTGCCCTCCGATATTCAGCCGAGCGTTAGTTACATCGACCCCGTTCTTCTTACTTCCCCTGTAGCCGGAATTTCTGATGTCTAGGATTAATGTCCTAGGAATTCCGGAACTACACCCCGGACAATGTGCTCTGTGTGGGTCTGCAGGAGGGGATAAACGTAAGTTTATTGATTTCGGTAAGAGCATCGATTTTTATGGAGTAGTGTATTTCTGCTCTGAGTGTATTCGAGAAGTTGCCGAAAAGATAAACTATGTCCCTGTAGCCAGCTTTGATAAACTGTATGAAGATCTCAGGTCTATTACCATTAAGTATAATCAACTAGAGCTGAGATATAAGAAGGTGAAAGATGCACTTTCTGAACTACTTGACAGTGGGGATATTGTGTCTACTACTGACACTCAACATGACGTGGATGCTTCTGCTAATGGACAGGAGTCAGAAGAACTCGAACACCCTAATACTGAATCAGTCGAAGGAACTACAGAGACTAACGAATCTCCTGACGTCGAAGGATCTGATGACCTATTCGACACTTCAGACTTCGACGAATCAGACGCCGACTAATTCCCCTGTAGCCAATAATTACGTTGCTGGGGATGACGTCTCTGTAGCCAATAGGATGGCAGACTATTATAAGGCTCAAGGTCTGGATCCAAAGGCTGCTTTTGATAGTCCTGACGATGCTTTGCATGATTTCGGTCCTCTCATTTAAGAAAGGGGGTTAATGAGTATAGCTGAGCCTTCACCGTCTATGGGCGGAGGTACTATAGACGATAATAATAAATACAGTGACGAGCAGCTACAGAAGCTAGCTAAGAACTCCAAAGCTAAGGATTTCGAAAACAAGGTCATTTCGTGGACTAAGTCCGCGCATATGCGTTGTCGAACTGTTCGCCAGCAAATGGAACGCCAGTGGTATATTAACATGGCGTTTTATATAGGGAAGCAAAATGTCGCTGTTATCCCTGTTTCTTCAGCTAGCTCTGCGGCTACTGGCGTACGCCTTTATATCCCTCCTGCTCCTTATTATAGGGCTCGGCCTGTTATCAATAGGGTTCGGCCTATCATACGTACTGAGCTTGCTAAGCTGACGGCCCAAAAACCTACAGCTACAGTAGTACCGGCTACAGGAGAAGATAGGGATCTTTCTGCTGCACAAGCAGGAGAGCAGATATTTGACGCTGTCTACAGGGAAAAGAAGATTAAGTCCATCTTTAAGCAGACTATGCTTTGGGCTCTTACCTGTGGCAATGGATTTATGAAGACTTACTGGGACCCGACTAAGATTGATAAAGCGGGCAATCCTGGTGACTTTTGTTATGAGAATATTACACCGTTTCATTTTTTCGTTCCCGACATGATGGCTCAGGATATTGAAGACCAGCCTTATATTATCCACATTCAGACAAAATCTCCTGAGTGGGTAAAAATGAATTACCCTAACGTTAAGTGTGCACCTAACGTTATGGAAGCCAACGATATTCTTAATGATAGCTTTCTTAATCTTGTAGGGGCAGCAGACTTCCGTAAGAATGCTATTCTTTGTTATGAGGTCTGGGTTAAGCCTGGTCAGCTTGAGTTTCTACCTAATGGTGGTATGTACACCATTATTGGTGATAGTATCGTTCAGTTCGTAGAGTGTAATCCGAATATACAACAGCAGTATCCCTTCATTAAGTTTGGACATATCCCTACGGGTCGATTTTATGATGATTCAATTATTCTCGACCTGATTCCTATTCAGCGAGAATATAATCGTACTCGTGGTCAGATGATTGAGGCCAAGAACCGTATGAGTCATCCTCAGCTAATGGCTGCTGAAGGCTCTATCGATGCTACTAAGATAACTACCGAACCCGGTCAGGTTATTCAATATAAATTGGGATTCCCTGAACCTCAGCCTTTGCCACTTCAAAATCTTCCTGCTTATGTAGTCCAGGAAGTTGAACGACTTCTTATGGACTTTGAGGATATTAGTGGTCAGCATCAGGTTAGTAAGGGTCAGGTACCCCCTGGTGTAACAGCGGCTACAGCTATTAGTTTTCTTCAGGAACAGGACGAGTCGATGCTTTCGACTACGTTTAGTTCTATTGAAGAGGGTTTTGAGAAGATTGGGTATCAAACTCTCTGCTATGTTAAGCAGTACTGGGATACTCCTAGGACTGTTAAAGTGGTGGGCAGAGATAACCAGTTCAGTGTTCTAAGTTTCCAAGGTAGCGACCTTCGCGATAATACTGATATTCGGATTGAAGCCGGTTCGGCACTTCCTACGTCTAAGTCTGCTAAGCAGGCTTTGCTTATGGACCTTATGTCTCAGGGCTTTATTCCACCTGAGAAGGGTCTTGAGCTTATGGACGTTGGGGGAGTACAGCGTCTTTATGAAGAAGTTCAGATTGATAGTGCCCAGGCTTCTCGTGAGAATATGAAGATGAGTACTGTTACTGAACAAGATATGACTGCATATCTCCAGACATTTATGGGTCAAGATCCGGCTACAGGACAGCCTATGATGGTTGATCCTAATACGGGTCAGCCTTTGGTGGATGATATGGGTATGACTATGCCTCCTCCGCTTATTGTGCCCGCTAATACTTACGATAACCATCAGATACATATTCAGGTCCATAATAACTATCGTAAGGGTCAGGAATACGAGCAGCTTCCACAACGTATTAAGGAACTGTTCGAGGAGCATGTTAATCAGCATATGATGGCTATGGGTCTTGTTCCTGGGGTTCCTACTCCGGTACAGGGTCAGAATAGTATTACTCCGGGCGAAGCTAGTTCTGATCCTGAAAGTCAAATGCTAGCTAAACAACCCCAAATGGACCCTAGTCAAATGGATCCCAGTCAAATAAGTCAGGAACCTGGTAGTCAAGAAATGCAGCCTCCGCAATAATGCAACTAGCGCGATAGTGCTTGACACTGCTACACTCTCCCTGTAGCCAAGAAAGGGGGTGTGGTATGGCACATAGTGATGCAAAGCAAGATATGGCAATGATGAAGAAGTTTTTCGCTAATAATACGCCGGTAGGCTCGGCTGGACAGCCTCAGGGTAAGCTTAAGAACCCTAGTAAGGCAGAGGCTATTCAGCGAAGGCTGAAGAAGGCTAAGGATACTGGCAAGAAGTAATTAAAATAGGTTTAGGGCCTCCGCTTAATAGCACGAGGTACGAGCTTAGAATCAGAGGGAATAATGGGAACTCCAATCGAACCTACGCCGGATAATCTAGAGGTACAGGGCACAGACGATAATGCTCCAGGGCCTAATCCTGCGTGGAACGATGTTCTTAGTGTATTGCCGGAACAATTCCATCAGATGGTTACGCCTCACTTTCAGAAGTGGGATCAGGCTGCGCAGGCGAAGATTGAGCAAGTTAATGATTCGCTTAAGCAGTTTGACGACTATAAGCCTTTCGTAGAGCATGGGATTAACGCTCAAGAAGTTGAGCAGGGTCTCAGGCTTATGTACGAGATTAATAATAATCCTCAAGGTGTTTATGACGCCTTGCAGAAGGCTTATAATTTTGGTCAGCAGACTTCCTCTGCCGATCCTAACGCTTCTGCTGAAGATGACGACGAAACTATTGCTGGTCTTGATCCTGATATTGCTAATAAGCTTCAGCAGCAGGAAGGTATGTTGCAGGCTGTAGCCCAAATTGTGCTTAATGATGCACAGGCTAAGCAGGCAGCACAGGCTGATATTGAACTTGATAAGGAGCTTAGCGCTCTCAAGGAACGTATTGGCGATTATGATGAGCGTTATGTCCTTGGTCTTATGCAGACTGGACTTAGTGCAGATGAAGCGGGAGACGCTTTTACTGCACTTAAGACTTCCCTTGCTCAGAATAAGCCTTTTGCGCCGAACGTACTTAGTAGTAATAGTGGTGGCGGTGCCGGTCTTCCCTCTAATGCAATTGACCCCACGAAGTTGTCCGGTAAGGACACTCGTAATCTCGTAGCTCAGATGCTCGCCGCTGAATTCGGTAAGCAAGGCTAATAATCGGAGGTAAATGGGCGCGACGCTCACCACAGCCACTAATATTCTGAAGGAAATTTATGAGCCGCGTATCCGTGAGCAGCTTCAGAATTGGCTGAAGACTTCTAAGCGTATTGAGCAGACTTCTGAGGGTGTTACTTCGGAGGTCGGCGGTAAGTATGTTGTGTTTCCTATTCACGTCAAGCGTAACTCGGGTATCGGTGCGCGACTTGAAATGGAAGAACTGCCCAAGGCAGGTAATCAGGGCTATGCCCGTGCTCAGGTTAATCTGAGTTATCAGTATGGTTCTCTTCAGCTTTCTGGTCAGTCTATGGAGTTGGCTCAGTCTAACTTCCAGGCTTTTGCTTCTGTTCTTGACCAGGAAGTTAATGGTATTCAGACGGACCTGGCTAAGGACTTTAACCGGCAGATTTATGGTACTGCTACCGGTGTTCTTATGGTTGTCAGTGGAGCAAATACTGCTGCCGTTGTTCCGACTACTAGTACTCAGTACATGGAAGTCGGTATGGTTGTAGATATCTACAACTCTGCGGGTTCTACCCTTAAGACTGGTGCTAATGGTGTTACCGTTACTGCTGTGTCTAAGGATACCTCTATTACTCTTGATACTGCTCCCGGTACTGCTACTGTTGCTGGCGATATTGTTGTTCGTCATGGCTCTCTTAACCGAGAGATTATCGGCCTTGAGCAGATTGTAGATGATACTTCCACTCTGTTTAACATTAACCCCTCCACCGAACCCGTGTGGAAGTCGGTTATTAATGACAACGGTGGAACTAATCGTGCACTGTCTGAGCCTCTTATGATTACGATGGTGGACGACATTTACACCAACGGTGGCAATACTACTGCCATCTTCACTACACTTGGTGTTCGGCGTAGTTACTTTAACCTCCTGGTGCAGCAGCGTCGTTATACTGACACTAAGGAGTTCGAGGGCGGCTTTAAGGGTCTGGCATTTACTACTGACAACGGGGAAATCCCGCTCATTAGTGATGTGGACTGTCAGCCTAACCGCATGTACTTCCTTAATGAGAAGGAACTTAAGATCTATCGCGAGAGCGACTGGTCCTTTATGGATCGCGATGGTTCTAAGTGGCAGCGTGTTATTGGTTTCGATGCGTACACTGCTACCTTGTATAAGTACTGCCAGCTCGGTACTCATAGGCGTAATAGCCATGGGCTTCTTGACGACGTTACGGAGGCATAATTATTATGGCTGACTGTGCCCCTGTAGTCACATTTATTGAGGCTACTCTCGATGAGCATCTTGAGGCTAATAAGCAGACATTTCCTGGTTATGCGCCAGCAGGTCCGGTAGATAATGTTAGATATAACTATCTACTTGATGCTCTAGTAACTGCTGGAATTTTCTCAGCGCCGCCTGCATAGTATTTGGTACGTATAGGGGAGCGGCTACAGGAATTATCCCCTGTAGCCGCTCCTTTGTATTTGGAGGAAAATGACCATCGACTCGAAGCTTTTTAATGGAAATTTTTACTTCCCTGTAGACGGACATTTTGTCAGTCAGAAACAGGTTAGAATAAATGAAATTCTCCAGGACTATGACTCGTCATTGCAATTGCAGTGGATTCCGCCGGATAAGCGTTCATCTACAGATCTGGCTTTTCGAGTTGTGTGTTTCCCTATGGGACGAGCGCCCTATTTGGTATGCACGGCAGAAGAGGCTGATGAGCGTCTTCTTGCTAGAGTTTTTGAGGCTGATCAAAAGAATTCGCCGAACAAGCTCAGTTTCCTAGATAACTATAATGCGGCTCTTGAATTGTCCAGAGCTAAGGAAGCTGCAGATAAACGTCAAGAGGACCATGAGCTAGCAGCTTCCATTATTAGGAATACCAAGTCTCATTATCGCCATGGAGGTGTAGATTATGAACGTGCAGGACGTGGCGACTCGCGTAAAACGTACATTTGGTGATGAGGCTGGAGTTCAGGTATCCGACGAGGATATTGTTAGATGGATTAATGATGCCCAAGAGGCTATAGGCCTTGAAAATCCGGGACTGATGGAAGCTACGGCTAAGACAGATGCCGTACTTAATCAGTCTGAATATGATGTTCCGGTGGACTTCAGTGTATTGCGTAGCCTTAAGTATCGAGGCTACCGTATTAAGGTGATGTCTTTTGCTGAGTTCAATGAGTATGTAGATGGTTATGCTGCTACGGCTAACGTAAGCCCTTATGGTCCTGGTATTCCCGAAATCTTTATGGTATGGCAGAACAAGATTACGCTATTTCCCAAGCCCAATGAGAACAATCCCGACGCGATAACTATATTCTATATGAGACATCCCACCCCTGTAGCCAATCTCGCGGATAGTCTCGATGTCCCTCTTCAATATCACAACGCAATAGTTAGTTACTGTCTACAGCAGGCATACGAGCTTGACGAGGATTATCAGAAGGCCCAGCTTAAGAAGGCTGAGTTTACTGATTCTATGATGAAGCTCAATGACCGTAATAAGTGGACCAGTCAGGAATATTATCCTCGTATTACTACTCTTCCCGAAGATGAGAACTATGGTAACTATGGGTATTGGGGTGGATATTACTGATGCCTAACTACCGTGCTAGGGCTAATGATGGTGCACTTCCTGGTACTCCGGTTCAGGAAATTATCATGGGCCCTTTTGCTGGAGGTATCAATAGATACTCCGACCCCACAATGATTGCTGACAATGAGCTTGTAGACTGTGTAAACTTTGATATCGCGCTAGATGGTGCACTTACATCACGTCCTCCATGGAATTTGATGTATGGCTCTAGGACTACTAGTACTAGCTCTAGTTCAACTCCTCCGGGTAACTATCAGGTAGTTATCGGTACGGGTGTTTTTGAAAATGCTCGGTACGTAATTATTAGCAGTACTCATTCGGGTGCCGCAGCCTCTTATATCTATTTTGTCGACGGTACTAATGCTGGTGTTCTAGCTAAAATTGCAGACGGAGCCCATAGCAAGGCGCACCGTTATGATAACAATCTATATCTAGTTCCTGACACTATCAATCCTGGTGTGGGTGCTCAGTACGATTTGAATGCTGGTCTAGTTACTCTGCTTCCTGATATGCCTAGTGGATACTCATCCTGTATCTATAAGGACAGGCTGTTTATCAGTGGCAGGCAGAACATCATATGGCCATCGCGACTGTTCTTCTCTGATCTAGCTAATTTTGGCTCTTATCCCGGCACTAATTTCTTTGATATCAACCCCGGAGATGGGGATTCGCTACAGGATATTGTCGTATATCAAGACAATATTGTTATTTTTAAGGACAACGCTACCTATGTGTTGTCCTACGACACTGGACCTGCTCAGGCTGTATTGCAGGTAATTAATACCACAGTTGGTGCGTCTGGTCGAAACTGTGTCGGTGTATATGAGAACTCAATTTTCGTCCTTAAATACAACCAAGTTTATGAGATGTCCAATTATGATTTTGTAAAGGTCAGTGTAAAAATTCCATTCGAGTATGACACTACACTCCCCCCTGTAGCCCCATATGCAGTTGACGGTCAAGGGTGGAAATATCCCCTGTGGCTCCGTATTGTTGGAGACAGGGCACTTGTTAGATTTTATAACCGGCTATATGTATATCATCTGAGACTTAGAAGTTGGACCACTTGGAGTTCTGACGATCCCAATATTGCGTATATTGGTCCGCCTATGCGACTGGATAATACCGAAACGGGAGTCCTTAGAGGCTATGAAACTTACGTAGCATGCTCCACTGTAGCCAAGGTATTTGATGCTGCTGGTCCTGGTATTAGTGGTGACTGGAGAATGTATTTTAAACTATTCCAAATGAAGGACATATATGATGATACTAGTCTTGAGATGGGTAATATAGATACTGGGTACCCTGATGACGATCCTATTAAGTTGCGTATTCTTACTAAGCAAATTCACGTAGGACTAAGCCATAGATTTAAGCGTTTGATGCATTGGGGTGTAGACTGCTACACTGGTAAAAGTGTTACAGGAACTCTGTATCCCTTCTCTGTAGCCTATAAAGTCTCTTGGAATCAGCTTAGTGCAGTCAATTGGCATAACCTTAAAACTTGGGAGTATCCACTAACTGAGATTAGAAATGTTATCCAAGTTATCCCAGCAGACTCCGGCGTTCAGGTTAAATATATTAAGTTCCCACTATCTCTGAGATTTAGGCTTCTCCAGTTTAAGGTGGATATGGAGACCGCAGGAAATACTACAGATGGTCCAGGACGTATTTACACTATCAATGCCTTTGTAGCTGCTAAGCAGATTGTTCCTAAGGCGGTGAACTAGTGCCAATAGCAGACCTCTTTGGAAATAAGCGAGTACCTAATCCAGCCCCAGGTATGAAAGCTTTTAACCCCTATGCTGCTGGACATAAGAGTTATGGGGGCGGGAGACCTATGCCTAACATTGGTCCTGTAGCCGATGTGCAGGGCTATAATGAACGAGATAATCGCGCTCAAGCTAGAAAGAGTGCGGTTATGCGTAGATTGCAGGGGGCTAATACTGGTAATCCAATGAATAGTGGGGTTACTGGTTACGCATCGAGGGGAGTGTTTAGTTAGTGGCATCTCGAAATCTCGAAGAGAGCATAGTTACTAAGCGGCTACAGGCTGCTAACGCTAAGTCTAAGGAAAAAGCCCTCAAGGGTATTAAAGGTTACGGTTCAGCGAAGTATACTTATCAGGCTATTAAGGGCGCTAAGGAGGGATTTACTAATAAGCCTGATTTTGGTTTGGGAAAGAAGAGTGGAGCTGCAATTCCCTACCAGATAGGTAAGTATACAGGGACTGCCTCTAAGCCAAATCCAGAACAAAGGAAGTCAGCTCAGAAGGCCGCTATTGCTCGTAGACTAGCAACAACTAGGGCTAAGGAAAAGAATACTCCTCCACCTACAGCTCCTACTCAGCGTAAGTCTCTTAACAGGAAGTAAGGAGGTGTAATGGCCAAGAAAAAGTCTGCCGCTGATAAGTGGCTTGCAGGTGATACTACATATCAGCAACAGCTTGCTAACTACAACAAGTCCAAGTCGGATTACAGTTCTCAGTATAATCGCCAGAAGAAGGTTACTCAGCGCGATTTTAATGAGATGGTCCGACAGCTTAATCTTCAGGGTAAGCAGGACCGAGACGATCAGCAGAATGATTTTGCTGGCCGAGGTATTCTCCACTCGGGAGTTTTCGCTAAGGCTCTCGGAGATTACAATACCGATTTCAATTCGAAGATGAAGAATCTTCAAACTGGAGAAACTGATAAGCTTAGTGATTTGGCTGACCAGAGAACTAACTTTCTTCGTCAGCTAACTCTAGAGCAGCAGGCAGCTAAGCAGGATGCACTTAGGCGACGAGCAGCTAAGTTGGGGATTTAATGGCTAATGCTAGTCCGTTTGATATCCCAGGGACAGCTAATTCCCTGGCTGACGCTATTCGTAGGCAGGCTGCTGCACAGTCTAGAGCTGCTACTAATAAGAAGACCCAGAAGTCTGGACTTACGGCTACAGGGGATAATCTAATGTCCCCTGATCCTCTGGCTCAGCTTATGGAGCAAATTCAGGGTATTAATACACCTGCTACGCCTTATGATGTATTGCTTCAGCAGGCTACAGGAGCAGCAGGAGCACAATTTGATCCCCTTATTCAGCAGCTACAGGGGCAGATTAACCAGACTACTAAGCGTGGTAAGGCTAATCAGGCAGAAGCTAAGCAGATGTACGGGGATCTGGCTACAGATATTGCTGCTCAGATGCCTGAAATTACTAATCAGATGGCTGCAGCATCTAAGGAAGCTGAGGGCCGTTATGACCAGGCTTCTCAGTTTTTGCAGGATCAGTATAATAAGCAGGCTCAGGATCAGGCTGGTATTCTAAATCAGCTTGGTATTCAGGCTGCTAATCCTGCAGCATCTCAGCAGGCTAAGGAAGACCAGGCTTATTTTCAGGGTCAGAATAAGCTCGATGAGAATGCTGCTCTACAGCTCCTTAGTGAAATGAAGAATTCTGACGTTGCATATAATCGTCAGAGTGCGGATAATACTCGTCTTGCTGGTGTTAATACTGCTCAGGATATTGGGGCTCAGCTTGAGGATTATCTCCAAACTGCTGGAGATAAGATGGCCGGTCTTCAGTCTAGTAGAAATTCAGCTATTCAGTCTATGCTAGCTCAGCTACAGCAGCAGGATGCTGAAAGAGTTCAGGACTCCGAAAGTCAGCAGTATAATCAGCTCATGGATTTGTTTAACCTTCAGCTGAAGATGCAAGACATGGCTAATAGTGCTCAGAAGACTACTGCTGATGATTCCCTTTTCAAGGGTACTAATGGACCTGCTGGTGCTAGTAACTACTTGTCTGAGATATATGGTTCTGGAGACACTTTCTCTTCGAACCAGATTATGAACGCCATTAACGACGTGATGGCTGATCCTAATGTTATTGCCGGTAAATACGGCAGTGGCCAGAAGGACCAGTATGGTCAGCCTATTGAGAATAAGGTCACCGATCAGTATATGATTGACCTTCTCCGTAGGCGTATGCAGGAAGGGGATTTGGATCCTAAGACTTCTACTCCCCTTAGTGCACCTCAGTTTAGCAATGCTGATATTAACAACGCGATCAATGCTCTTATGGCTTACATGGGAAGGCTTAAGTAATGAAGTTCTCTAAGGAACCTGTAGTTTGGGTTAGCGCGATCGTGGCTATTCTTATTGTGGTCAGGGATTACCTTACTGACGGAATTAGTATGGATAGCCTTAACGCTGCATGGGTAGCTATTGGAGGAGTTATCATGCGCAGTCAGGTCACCCCTGTAGCCAAGGATAAGTAATGCTCGAAGGCTATAAGCCTATTGATTTCGGGAATCTGTTTAATAAGCAGCCTGAACTAGGGCAGGTCCGAAATCGTGTTGGGCTTACTCAAGCAGCCCTAGACATTCTTAATAATTCTTCATTTAGTACAACTCCGGTATCTTCATTCCTGTCACAAGGGTATTCGGCTACAGGGGAAGCTCCTAAGCGTAAGCAGACCGGTCTTGGCCGTGTTATGGACTTCCTTAGTACGCCTGTATATGCTGTTGCTAATGCTACTGATGATGCTATTGCTGGTCACCAAATGGATGACCGAGATAGTGTACTCCATGATGCTATGGAAATCATTGGGGGAGTAGGTAGCGGACTTGGTAGAGGTTTTGCTACAGGTATGCGTGGTGCATTTGCACCTAGTGAAACTGCGGCAGATCCTCAGGATAAGATATATCTTGGCGATGCTCTAATTCGTCTTGATACGCATATGTCTGCTGAAGATGCTATGAAGCCTGAGAACCTTGAAGAGGTTCGTAGGCGACTTGCAGATAAAAAAATCAATATGTTCAGCGACAACCCTAAGGATAAGTAATGCTCGAAGGCTATAAGCCTATTGATTTCGGGAATCTGTTTAATAAGCAGCCTGAACTAGGGCAGGTCCGAAATCGTGTTGGGCTTA
>CAYMSE010000272.1:0-6821 GCA_964392935.1 uncultured Oleiharenicola sp. | reverse complement strand
CACACGTTTGCCGATGCGCCCAAGACCGTCAGCGCGCTCGCCTGGCGACCCGACGGCGGCGCCTGCGCGGCGGCTTGCTTCGGCCACGTCGTGATCTGGAACGCGACGACCTTCGCCGCGGAAAAGGAATTTCCCTACGGCAATGCCATCTATGCGCTCACCTGGTCGCCGGACCGGCGCTGGCTCGTCGCGGGCTGCCACGACAACGCCGTCCACCTCTGGGCGCCCGCGGAGGAAAACATGGAGCTGCACATGAGCGGCTACGAGACGCGCCTCAAGGAGCTGTCGTTCAGCCACGACTCGCAGTGGCTCGCGACCGGCGGCGGGCGCGACGCGTGCATCTGGGATTGCTCCGGCACCGGACCCGAGGGGTGCGAACCGCTCCTCCTGCCGCACGGGGCGCGCGTGTGCGCCGTCGCGTACCAGTGCAGCCACGGCCTGCTCGCGTCCGGCTCCGCCAGCGGCGAGTTCACGCTCTGGGCCCCGACACGGAAGAACCCCATGGTCGCGGAAGTCACGATGCCCGCCGCGGCCACGAAGTTCGCATGGCGGCCGGACGACTCGCTCCTGGCGGTCGGCACCGCAAAGGGCCAGGTCTTCGTCTTCCGGACCGCCTGAGCGCCGGCGGGCGCCCCGGCTAGTGCCATTTGTCCCGAGGATACCATCGAATGCGGGCTTGCGGGGTCTCTCGGCGCCGCTAGTCGTCTGGGCGGGCCACTCACCGGCAGTAATGCCGGCAACCCCTTCGCATTGACCGATGAGAACCGGCGGAATGAGTGATTGCGCCCTGCAGGCGGGGGAGGCCGCGCCCGCATGAGCGGTCAGGCCCACCCATCCCCGGCCGGGGACGCCCTGCTTGCGGCCATCGTCGAATCGGCCAGCGACGCCATCGTCAGCAAGCGGCTCGACGGCATCGTCACGAGTTGGAACCGCGGCGCCGAACGGCTTTTCGGCTTCAGCGCCGACGAGATGATCGGCCGGTCCATCACCGCGCTTTTCCCGCCTGACCGCGTCGACGAGGAAAACGTGATCCTCGAGCGCATCCGGCGCGGCGAGACCGTCCGGCACCTCGAGACCGTGCGGCGCTGCAAGGACGGCCGGCTGGTCGATGTCTCGGTCACGATCTCCCCGATCCACGACGCCACCGGAGCGATCGTCGGCGCCTCGAAGATCGCGCGCGACATCACCGAGCAGAAGCGCTCCGCCGCCCGCCACGCGCAATTGCTGGCCCAGCTGGACCACATCTACCGGTTCGTGCCGGGGGTGATCTACCAACTCAAGCTCCGCCCCGACGGCACCTCCTGCCTGCCCTTCGTCAGCGAAGGCGCCCGCCAGGCCTTCGAGGTCGCGCCCGAGGAGGTGCGCGACAGCGCCGAGCCGATTTTCCGGAAGGTGGTGCCCGAGGACCTGCCCGCGTTCCGGGCCGGCATCGAGAAGTCCGCCCGCGAGCTGACGCCGCACCACCACGAGTTCCGCCTGCGGCGCGCAAACGGCACGATCGCCACGCTGCGCGGCGACTCGATGCCCGAGCGCATGCCCGACGGCAGCGTCATCTGGCACGGCTACGTCGCGGACATCACCGAGAGCCGCCGGCTCGAGACCAAACTCGTCGAGACCGCCAAGCTCGAGAGCCTGGGCGTGCTGGCGGGTGGCATCGCCCACGATTTCAACAACCTGCTCACCGGCATCCTCGGCAACGCCTCGCTCGCCCGCCAGGAGCTGCCGCCGACCTCCCTTGGGCAGCCGATGATCGACCAGATCGAGATCGCCGCCCGCCGCGCCGCCGACCTCTGCAAGCAGATGCTCGCCTACTCCGGCAAGGGCCGCTTCATCGTGCACCGCCTCGACCTGAACAAGCTGATCGAGGACACCACGCACCTGCTCCAGATCTCGATCGCAAAGAACTGCGTGCTGCGCTTCAACTTCGCGCCCGCGCTGCCGCCCATCCAGGCCGACGCCACCCAGCTGCGGCAGGTCATCATGAACCTCGTGATCAACGCCTCGGAGGCCATCGGCAGCCGCAGCGGCGTGCTCGCGATCTCCACCGGGGTCGCGCGGGTCGACGCGGAGTACCTCAAGGGCTTCCGGCCGGACGCCTCGCCCAGCCCCGGCGACTACGTCTACGTCGAGGTCAGCGACAACGGCTGCGGCATGGACGCGGCCACGCTCAAGCGCATCTTCGACCCGTTCTTCACGACGAAGTTCACCGGGCGCGGCCTCGGCCTCGCGGCCGTGCTGGGCATCGTGCGCGGCCACAAGGGCGGGCTGAAGGTGTACTCCGAGGTCGGCAAGGGCACCACCTTCAAGCTCTTCTTCCCGGTGGCCTCCGGCCCCACGCAGGACAGCGCCAGCCCGTTTCCCAGTGCGGCGCCGTTCCAGGGCTCGGGCCACGTGCTCGTCGTCGACGACGAGGAGACCGTGCGCACCGTCGCCGCCCGCATGCTGGAACGCCTCGGCTTCTCCGTCACGCTTGCGACCGACGGGCGCGAGGGCATGGAAAGGTTCCGGGGCGACCCGCTCCGCTACACGCTCGTCCTGCTCGACCTCACGATGCCGCATCTCGACGGCGAGGAGACCTTCCGCCAGATGCGCCAGCTGAATCCCCAGGTGCGGGTGATCCTCACGAGCGGTTTCAACCAGCAGGAGGCGGTGAATCGCTTCACCGGCAAGGGCCTCGCCGGCTTCGTGCAGAAGCCCTTCGAGCTCGCGAGCCTTGTCCAGGTCATCCGCAGCGTGCTGCCGCACAACTGAACCGGGCGGCTAATCGCCGCCACCGCGCAACTGATAGCTGCGCCCGGTGACAGAGTCGGCGCTTGAGTCCGGGCCGCCCGCCACCGTCATCATCCGCGTGCGCCGCAGACTCTCCACGCTCTGTTTGCTCGCCGGCTGGCTGTGCGCCAACGGCGTGGTCTGGAATGTGGTGCAGGTCGTCGGCTGGGTGAAGATGCTGCACGACTACTCGCAGGTGATGCCGGCCGGGGAGGCCTGGCGCATGACGTTTGACGGCAGCGCCCCGTGCCGTTTCTGCCGCCTCTCGCAGCAGGCCGAGGACACGGCGAAGCGCGAACTCCCGGCCGACGCGGCGCTCGGTGGCGGCACGGAGAAGCTTCTCCTCATCGCGGATCTGGCGGCGGAGGTGTTGGTGCCGGCGCCCGCGGTCCGGTGGCCGGGCCCCGCCGACGAGGCCGGCCGGTTCCGCGCGGACGACGTGCCCGTCCCGCCCCCGCGCGCCTGACGCGCGTCCTCCGCAATTCCCCGCCGCGCGCCTCGTCGCGCCGGCGTTTCCCCTGCGCGCCCATTCGGGCCGCGGCCGCGCGTCCGCACCGTTCACGCGCCACCCTTCCACCCATTTTCCATGAAATCCTTTCGCTTGCTTTCCCTCTCCGCCGCGCTCGTCTCCAGCCTCGCCGCACCTGCGACGCCGGCCTGCGACTCCTGCGCGCTCTACTTCGCCGGCGGCGCCGACCGACCCGGCTTCTCCCTCGCGGTCGCCCACCAATTCACCCGGCTCGGCCGCGTCTGGCAGGACGACCGCCAGCTCGGCAATCCGGTCGACCAGTTCCTCGACAGCTCCATCACCCAGGTTGCGCTCGGCTACGCCCGCGGGGGACCCGTGCGGTTTCAGTTCACCGTGCCGTACGTGAGCCGGAGCTATCGCCGGCCGGACCACGCGCTGATCGAGAGCGGACGCATCCGCGGCCTCGGTGACGCCGTCCTCGCCGCCCAATGGCACGCGTGGCGGCTCACGACCGCCCGCGGCGACGAATTCACCGCCAAGCTCCTCGGTGGCGTGAAACTCGCCACCGGCGACGACACCCACCTCGGCGACGAGGTCGGGCATCACTTCCACCACCATGCCGGGTTGCCCGACAGCGGCGTGCACGGGCACGACCTCGCGCTCGGGAGCGGCTCGACCGACGGGCTGTTGGGCGCCGACGCCGAGTGGCGGCACCAACGCGTGTTCCTGCGCGCCTCCCTCCAATACAAGCTCCGTCGCCCGGGTGCGTTTGACTATCGCGTGGCTGACGAGACCTCATGGGAGGCTGGCGCCGGCTGGTACCTCGCGCTCACGCATCGGCGCACCCTCGCCGTGCAGGCCCTGTGGGCCGCGGAACACAAGGGCCTGGACACCCTCGCCGGCGATCCGCAGGAGGATACCGGCATCAGCGTGCGCTACCTCGGTGCCCGGGTGACGGCCACGCTCGGCCAGCGGTTCACCGCCGACGCCTCGGCGGAACTGCCCGTGCACATCCGCACCAGCGAGACGATGGTCGTGCCGGACTACCGCCTGCGCGCCGCCGCAACCTGGCGCTTCTGACCCGTTCCACCCGGAATCGAGTAACCCCTTGGGTTACTCCCCGGTGCGCGCGGCATGCTTGCCGCGCGCTCCCGGGTCGGTTTGCTCGGCGCATGCCTGCCAAGTGCCTCCGTCCTGCCCTGGTCTCCGCATTCGTCGGAGTCGCCTCACTCGCCGCGCATGAATGCTGGCTGCAGCCGTCCACGTTCTCCCCGCCCGTGGGCGCCGCGGTGACGCTCGAGTTGCGGATCGGCATGGAGTTCCGCGGCGAAGCCCGACCCTTCGCCCCGCAGCGCGTCGCCCGCTTGCAGCTCCGATCTGCCGCCGGCACACAGGATCTGTCCGACCGCGCCCGCGGCGAAACGCAGCTGCCGCTCGTGTGCGCCACCGCCGGCACCCACCTCGTCGCGTACGACAGCCAGCCGACCCTCATCACTCTCGACGGGCCGGCCTTCCGCGACTACCTCGTGGAAGAGGGTCTCGACGACATCCTCGCCGAGCGTGAGCGGCGCGGCGAAGCCGACCGGCCCGGACGCGAACGCTACCAGCGTCACAACAAGTCCGCGCTCCACGCCGGCGGCGTGGCCGACGCGACGTTCACCGCCCGCACGGGCCAGCGCCTCGAACTCGTACCGCTCGAAGACGCCGCGGCCTTTGCTCCCGGACGGACGGCGCGCATTGCACTGCTCCTGGACGGGCGCCCGCTCCCCGGCGCCAAGGTGCGGGCGTGGCACCGTGCCGGCGCGAAGCTCACGACGCTGGACGCGCGCACCGCGGCCGACGGCATGGCCGAGTTTGTTCTTCCGCACGCCGGGGAATGGATGATCAGTGCCGTCCACATGGCGCGACGCGATGGCGATGCCGACGCGGATTGGGAGAGCCACTGGGCGAACCTGACCTTCGCCGTCGCCGCCCCGGCCAATCCGTAGGGGCCGGCGGGCGCTTGCGTCGGTCCCTGGCGCAACTTGAGTTACCGCGTGTCCCGTCTCTTCGTCGCCCTCGTCCCCCCCGCCCCGGTGCGCGCCGAAGTGGCCGCGCTGGCCACGCCGCTGAAGGATGTGCGGTGGGTGCCGGCCGACAACGTGCATCTCACCCTGCGCTTCATCGGCGAGACGCCCGCGGACAAGCAGGAGCGCTATGAACAGGCGCTGACGCGCGTGCGCGTCGAGCCGTTCATCCTGCCGGTGGGCGGCGTCGGGCTCTTCCCCACCCGCGGCCCGGCGAAGGTGCTGTGGGCCGGCGTGGGCCACGGCCACCCGCGCCTGTACCAGCTGCGCAAGCAGGTCGACGAAACCCTGCTGTCGGTCGACGCCGGCCTCGCGATGCCGGGCTTCCATCCGCATTTCACCGTGGCCCGCCTCGGGGAACTGCACGAGGCGAAGCCCCTGGCGCACTTCCTGGAGAATCACGCCGGCTACGAGGCGCCGCCCTTCCGCGTGACCGGCTTTCACCTGATGGAGAGCGTCCTGCTGCCCGGCCGCGCCCCCGCCTACCGCAGCGTCCGCGAGTTCCCGCTCGAATGGCCATAGCCGGGGTCGCCGACCCCGGCCGCCAGTCACGCGTCGCGCCTCCGGGGCCAGCAACACCGGCCACCCGCTAAAAGGTCCCCGCCCCGCGGCTCTTGTTGGCAAAACGAACAAGAGCCGCGGGGCGGACGACCGAAAGAAAGGCGTGCGTGTGGTGCCGGGTGTTGCTTGCTTCGCGCCATGCCGCCGCGGCCCACGCTTGCCGAACTGTTCCTGGTCGCACTGCGACTGGGCTGCACCTCGTTCGGCGGGCCGGTCGCGCACCTGGCCTTCTTCCGCCGGGAGTACGTCGAACGGCGGCGCTGGCTCGACGAAGCGCACTACGCGGACCTCGTGGCGCTGTGCCAGTTTCTGCCCGGGCCCGCCAGCAGCCAGACCGGGTTCGGCGTCGGCTACCTGCAGCGCGGGCTCGCCGGCGGCCTGGCCGCGTGGCTCGGCTTCACCCTGCCTTCCACGGTGCTGATGCTGGCGTTCGCCGCCGGCGCGACCGAGCTCGGCGCGGCGGCCGGCACCGGCTGGCTGCACGGTCTCAAGGCCGCCGCCGTGGCGGTCGTCGCGCAGGCGGTGTGGCAGATGGGCCGGAACCTCTGCCCGGACGGGCCCCGCGCCGCCGCCGCCGCGGTCGGCGCGATCGTGCTGCTCGCGTTCCCTCTGGCCTGGGTGCAGATCGCCGTCATCGGCGCCGGCGCGGGGGCCGGCTGGCTCCTGTTCAAGTCCGCCCCGGCCCGCGAATCTCCCGCCACCGCCGGTGCGCCCGCTCCGCACCCCGCCGCCGCGATCGTCTGCCTGACGTCGTTCCTCGTCCTGCTGGTCGCGCTACCGGCTCTTGTTCGTATTACGAACAATCCGCTCTTGGCGGTGGCGGACAAGTTCTACCGGGCGGGGGCGCTGGTCTTCGGCGGGGGACACGTCGTGCTGCCGCTGCTCGAGCGCGGGGTGGTCGCACCCGGGTGGATCGGCCGCGACGAGTTTCTCGCGGGCTACGGCGCCGCGCAGGC